>JAHEEX010000213.1 GCA_024640465.1 Sphingobacteriales bacterium
GGTTTACTTGGACTGACGGCATTTACAGTTGAACGAAAAACAAAAGAAATAGGGATCCGTAAAGTTCTGGGCGCTTCGGTTATTGATATTGTATCCATGGTTGCAAAACAGTTCCTCTCCCCTATTGCATTGGCTATTATTATCGCCATTCCGGTTGCTTTCTATTTTATGAATAACTGGCTTCAACAGTATGTATATCGCATTAATATAAGTTTGTGGATCTATTTGGAAGCAGCCGGAATGGTAATCCTGGTTGCTTTACTGACGATTAGTTTCCAGTCAATAAAAGCCGCATTAAACAACCCTGTTAAAAGCCTGAGAACTGAATAACGTAGCCGCAAAGGGAAATAAACGCAAAGATATGATCCGAAACTATTTTAAAATCGCCTGGAGGAACCTGCTGAAACGCAGATCCAATACTTTAATCAATGTTCTGGGTCTTTCAACAGGTATGGCGATTTGCATGTTATTGCTATTATTCATTCAGGATGAATGGCGTTTTGATCAGTTCCATGAAAATAAAGACAGGATATACCGTATTGCACTTGAAAGGATATATCCGGGAAGGTCAACATTTTATTCTTTTATACCAGCTTCCATAGGAGAGGCATCTAAAAATGAGTTTCCTGAAATTGAAGAAAGCACCAGGCTGATCTCTGCCGGTGGATTTGGCAGTACATTCGTTAAACACGGCGACAAAATATTTGAAGAAAAAGAGGTTCTCTTTGCAGATTCGAATTTCTTCAGGGTCTTTACAGCCCCTCTTCTTTCCGGTGATGTGAAAACTGCACTGGAAAAACCAAATTCCATCGTCATTAGCAAAACATCCGCCATCAAATATTTTGGCACTACGGATGACATCGTGGGTAAAACACTTGAGATTGAAGACCGGCCATATACTATTACAGGACTTGTTGCTGACTGGCCGGCACATGCGCATTTTGCCTTCAACATGCTGATCTCAACAAATACATTTTTACAGAATGCACCCAAGGACTATATATCTTTTTCTTCACATACCTATTTCCTGCTGAAAGAAAACACAAGTGCTGTAAACCTGGAATCAAAACTTCCACAGATTGTTGAAAAATATGTGGCTGGATCCATTGAAAAGAATTTCGGTCAAACATATGCGCAATTTAAATCTTCGGGTAATGGTTATCGTTATTTTTTACAACCCCTTACAAAAATCCACCTAACATCAGATATGGAGGGGGAACTTGGCACCAATGGCAGTGAACGATCCGTTTATATTTTCCTGGTCATCGCCATATTTATAATGGTGATCGCCTGTATAAACTTCATCAATCTGTCTACCGCTAGGTCAATGGAAAGAGCAAAAGAAGTAGGTATCAGGAAAACCTTTGGTTCTGAAAAGAAATCATTGGTCTCTCAGTTCCTGCTTGAATCTGTACTCATCTGTTTAGTTAGCATCTTTGTGGCTGTTCTGATGGCATTCCTGCTTATCCCTTACCTTAATGAGATTTCCGGCAAAGATTTGAACATATTATTTTTCCTTCAGCCACTGAATATCATGCTGCTAATTTCCTTTACCTTGCTGGCTGGTCTGCTTGCCGGGATTTACCCTGCCTTTGTTTTGTCTTCTTTCAATCCCATAGAAGTGCTAAGGGGTAAACCGGGTATTAAAAGCAAAGGAGTTAGCCTTAGAAACGGGCTGGTGGTTTTCCAGTTTGCCACATCTGTTATCCTCATCATTTGCACTTTGGTTGTTAACCAGCAAATGGATTTTGTTTTAAGCAATAAACTGGGCTTTAAAAAAGATCATATCTTAAATATTGAAAGAACCGACTTACTGGGTAATAAAGCGGAAGCCTTTCGAAATGAACTGTTGAAAATTCCAGGAGTTGAAAAAGTCAGTGGCACTACAGCCTCGCCAGGTACGCCAAATTATTTTGGTCAGTCATTTCAACTTAAAGGCACAACGGAAAACCGTACTGGCAGGGGCATAGCAACAGATGAATCATATGCGGATGTATTATCCCTCGAAATAGTAAAAGGGCGTTTTTTCCAGAAATCATTCGGCACAGATACACTCGCAATTGTATTAAATGAAAAAGCAGTTGCAGCATTGGGCATAAAGGGAGATCCCATAGGCGTTAGTTTAACCAGTCCGGATGAACAACTCAATCCACCCGGCGGTCAAAGCCTTAATACATATACAATTATTGGTGTAATTAAAGATTTCCATTACCAATCTTTGCACCAGGAAGTCGCACCCCTGTTCTTCATGCATATCAGAAAATTCACTCCAATAGATCCAATGCTGATGGTAAAAATGAAGCCCAATAACATTCCCCAAACCCTCAAATCAATAGAAGCCACCTGGAATAACTTCATCAAAGGAAGGCCTATGAATATTAATTTCCTTGATCAGTCCCTCGCAAAAATGTATCAGTCGGAACAAACCATCCGAAAAGTATTTTCTGCATTTTCAATTTTAGCTATTTTGATTGCTTGCATGGGGTTATTAGGACTGATTGCTTATACCACTCAACTCAGAACCAGGGAAATTGGGATCCGAAAAGTACTTGGCGCATCCGTAGGAAATATCCTCCTGCTTCTCGGCAAAAATTTTCTCATTCTAATTTCTATAGCGAGCCTGATTGCTTTCCCTTTGGCGTGGTGGGCTATGCATCAATGGCTGCAGGATTTTGTTTACCGGGTTGATATGCATTGGTGGTTGTTCCTTTTTGCAGGAGTGATTGCATTACTGATCTCGCTAATTACGATCAGTTTCCAGGCAACCAAAGCAGCCATTGCAAACCCGGTAAAGAGTTTGAGAACGGAGTGAAGAAAAATCAAAAGTGTAAAGTCGAAAATCGAAAGTGAAATAACCAATACAATTTACTTAATAATACAATCCAACAAGATCCAGTCAATCCATCCTGCTAATCCATCAAATCCTTAGAATTCTGCTCGTTAGCGTACACTTGTTGTATCAAAATCGGACATTAATTTATACAGTAAAAATATTACATACTGATAATCAATTACTTACAGATAGGCATCGCATTTGTTTTTACATATTCGGAGTTTAACCGCGAAGCCGGGAAGAACGCAAAGAATAACAACAAATAGCATGAATCAACTCAGGTCAATCCAAAGAAGTTTAGCAAGGAATAAAGTATTCTCTGCCATTAACATTGCAGGCCTGGCGATAGGCATTTCCGTTTTTCTCTTGATTGCAGAATTTGTAGCCAGTGAATGGGGCGCCAATCGTTTCCATAAAAATTATGACAGGTTATATCGTGCGGCATCAGTGACCAAAGAGAACACCAATTACTACCTCCCCCCCGGATATGCGGCTATCCTTACGCAGAAGTTTCCACAAATTGAAGCGGCTACAAGGGTAACAGAAAACATGGGCAACGGTGTTATTACCTATACAACACCAGCAGGTGAACTGAAAACTTTCCGGGAAGAAAAAATATTTTATGCAGATGGAAATTTTCTCGAAGTATTCAGTTTCCCATTGGTAAGCGGCAGGCCTTCTATCGATGCACCGAATACCCTGGCCCTTACAGAATCTATCTCTACAAAAATATTTGGCAGCGAAAACCCGGTAGGGAAAACAGTAACAGTCAGCAACCAGTTTGGCAACACTATTTATACAATTAATGCAGTCATAAAAGATATTTCCGAATCTTCCGACATCAAGGGCGAAGTATTTCTTTCCTTAAATACATTAGCCTCTGCAGCAAACCGAGACGGCAATGATTGGGCCGACCCCAATACCCTGGAATCGGGTTTTGTATTTATTTATCCCCTGCTGAAAAAAGGCGCTAATGCAGATCTTTTGCAAAAAGAGGTAACAGATTTTATTCGCAGTTCCAACCCGGATCTTAAAGATGTTTCCTTTGCGATCCAACCATTTAAACACCTGCATCTTGCCCCCAATTTTAATTATCCATTTCAAACATTCGGCAGCCTGACACTGGTAACCATGTTGCTGGCGGTGGCAGTCCTGATCCTATTCATAGCCTGGATAAATTATATCAACCTGTCTACAGTACAGGCTTTGAAACGAGCCAAAGAATCAGGGATCAGAAAAGTTTTGGGAGCCACCAGGGGACAACTTGCGAGGAGATTTTTATCTGAAACATTTGCCCTCACTTTGCTAAGTGTTTTACTGGCCATCCTCATAGTACAAATACTTCAACCCCTGTTTAACGGTTTTACCGGAAAAAATCTTTCATTATTAACCTTAAACCAGGGTTGGTTCTGGCCTGCAGCAATATTACTCATCCTGGCAGGTTCGTTATTGTCCGGGGGATATGTTTCATTTATCTTAAGTTCTTTTAAGCCAGTTGAAACCATCCGGGGCAAACTCGATAAACAACCCAGGGGTATTTCTTTAAGAAAAGGATTGGTTGTATTTCAATTTGCGATATCCGTGGTTTTCATCATAGCCACCATCGTTTTATATAAGCAGTTGGCTTTTATGAAAACAGAATCGCTTGGTATGTATATCGATCAACTGCTTGTGATTGCCGGGCCTACCGTATCCAGTGAAGGGCAGGCGGAAAAAAATTATACGTTCAAGAATCAGTTAAAGACGCTCCCCTTTGTTCAGAAAGTAGCTGCATCTAATAATGTACCAGGAAGGGGTTACAATTTTTCTACACAAGATATTACCCGTCAAAATCCTCAGCCTGGTGATGAAAAGAAAAGTTATTCCATGTTCATCTCTGATGAAAAGTTTTTTGACACTTATGGCATAAGTTTCATTGAAGGAAGAACCTATTCAGAAGAACAGGCGCTTACCGGATGGTCCAATGCAGGAAAGGTAATCATCAACCAGAAAGCCGCTACCCAGTTAGGTTTCGCGGCAGGAGAGCCCATTGTTGGAAAGAAAATTGTCTGGGGAAAAGAATATGAAGTGATCGGGGTTGTAAAAGATTATCACCACCTTTCGCTGCATAAAGCCATTGATCCCATTATCTATTTGCCTTCGGTATCATTTTCCTATTTTACCATCAAGACAGATGCATCGAATATGCCGGCAAAAATCAGCCAGATAAAAGAAATGTATAAATCCATTTTTCCCGGTAATCCTTATGAATACTTTTTTGCCGATGAAAGTTTCGACCAGCAATATAAAAAGGAACAGGACCTCGGAAATTTATTTATCACTGCAGCGCTGATTGCCATTTTCATTGCATGCCTGGGATTATTTGGACTGGCCGCTTTCTCTGCGCAGCAAAGGATAAAAGAAATTGGTATCCGAAAAGTACTTGGAGCCAGTGTTACGGATATCGCGGGCTTATTGTCTAAAGATTTCCTGTTGTTGGTAATTGTAGCCATTGTGATTGGTTCACCCATTGCCTGGTGGGGCATGCATAAATGGCTTCAGGACTTTGCGTATCGTACCAATATCGATTGGTGGGTATTTGCCGTAGCCGGACTGGCAGCTGTATTTATCGCATTGCTGACTGTAGGTACACAAGCCATAAAAGCGGCGATATCTAATCCTGTTAAGAGTTTGAGAACAGAATAAAAAAAATCGAAAATCGAAAGTCTAAAATCGAAAGTGATACAGCCAATACAATTGGTAATTAAATAACCTATGAATCCTATAAAATCCAATTAATTCATCCTGAAAATTCATCAAATCCTCAAAATCATGCTCAAGATAGCCTTCAGGAGTCTTTGGAGAAACAAAGGTTTTTCCGCCATCAATATACTCGGTTTATCCATCGGACTTGCCACTTGTATGGTGATAATGGTATTTATGTATCATGAACTGAGTTTTGATCGGTATAATGAAAAAGCAAGTCGTATTGTACGGGTCATTTTTGTTGGATCAGTACAGGGAGAGAAAATGAAAGAGCCGCATGTTATGCCTCCAGTTGCACAAACCCTGAAAAATGATTTTCCTGAAGTAGAAGAAGCAACACGCTTGCGCAATGCCGGATCTCCATTGGTGACTTACCAGGGGAAAACATTTAAAGAAGATGGATTTGCTTATGTGGATTCAAACTTTTTTGATGTATTTACCTTACCAATCATCGAAGGAAACCCCAAAGCCGCATTATCTCAGCCGCAATCTGTTGTGATAACAAAAGAAACTGCTAAAAAATATTTTGGCAATGAAGATCCAATCGGAAAGATCATCGAAATTAAAAGCTGGAACAAATCCTTCACCGTGACAGGAACCATCAAAGAAGTACCCGATGCTTCCCATTTTCATTTTTCATTCTTTGCTTCCACAACCGGATTGGAAGAAGCCAGGTCAAGTTCCTGGATGAGTTCTGAATTTTTTACCTACCTCGTATTGCCCAAAGGATACGACTATAAAAAGCTCGAAGCCAAAATGCCGGGCGTGATTGATAAATACCTGGGGCCGCAGATGCAGGAAGGAATGGGTATGAGCCTGCAGGAATTCAGGGCTAAAGGAAATGATCTGGGGCTCTACCTGCAACGGTTAACCGATATTCACCTGTATTCAGATTTAAACGGTGAACTTTCCCCAGGTGGAGATATACGGTATGTATACATATTTGGCGCGATTGCCCTTTTTATGCTGATGATCGCTTGTATCAATTTCATGAACCTGTCTACAGCAGGTGCATCCAGACGGGCAAAAGAAGTGGGCATCCGTAAAGTGATAGGGTCAGGTAAAAAACAACTGGTTTGGCAATTC
>JAHEEX010000329.1 GCA_024640465.1 Sphingobacteriales bacterium
CGCCATATTGTTCAAAGTTGAATTTGTCGAAATATTCGTCCTGGATATTCCTGCGTTGTACGATATCGTAAATGCTTTCCGCCATTTTAAGCATAACGTTTCCGGTAAATCCTTCGCAGACCAGCACGTCGGCTTTATCCAGAAAAACATCCCTTCCTTCCATATTGCCTACAAAATTGATGGAGGTATTTTCTTTGAGCAGGGGATAGGTGGCCTGGGCCAGAATATTGCCTTTTCCTTCTTCTTCCCCAATATTCAAAAGACCAACTCGGGGCGCTTCAATATTCCAAACATGTTGAACAAAAAGAGAACCAAGCAGTGCAAATTGCACCAGGTTCTCCGGCTTGCAATCTGCATTAATTCCCGCATCGAGCATGAAACCCAGTTTGCCATTTTCCCTCGGCATATAGGCTCCGATGGTAGGCCTATGTATACCTGGTAATGCTTTAATGCTGAATAAGGCGCCTACCATCATCGCACCGGTATTTCCGGCACTGATGAGCGCATCGATTTTGCCAGTTGCGAGCAAATGGAAACCTACGGCTATAGATGACTGTTGTTTTTCTTTAAGTGCTTTGGTGGGATGTTCGTGCATGTCTATCACCTGGGGTGCATGCACAATGGTAAAATCGTGCGTATCCAGGCCATGTTCTTTGAGCAATGGACGAATTTGGTCTTCATCGCCTAAAAGAACGAGGTGTGAGGCAGAGCCCTGTTCCGAGAGGTACAGGCTGATGCCTTTTACGGCTTCTAGCGGGGCGTAATCGCCGCCCATCATGTCCAATCCTATTCTCATGGTGCAAATCTCCGGTTAAAATACCGAAAAAATAAATTCCAAATCCCGAAATGTCTAAAAGTTCATTTCAGAATTTGGAATGTCCTATAAGGGATTATTCCTTAGTTGATTGGGGATTTCTCTACTACAACCTTTCCTTTGTAGTATAGTTTGCCTTCGCTTACGTGTGCACGATGGCGTACGTGAAGCTCACCAGTGGCGCTGTCTTTGCTTAAGGTAACCGGGTCTACCTTGTAATGTGTCCTTCTTTTAGCACTGCGTTGCTGTGAGTGCCTCCGTTTTGGATTTGGCATATAACTTAATTTTAAATATTCCTGAATTTATCCAACCCTTTCCAAATGGGGTTGTCTGTTTTTTTTTCCTGTTCCTTCATTTTCTTCAGCATCTCCAGCACTTCTTTGTTGCATTTTGGCCCGCCTATTTCAGATTCAGCACACATCCTGTGAGTTGGAATACTGAGGTTCACGAATTCATAGATCCAGTCGGCCACATGAAGATGGCTTTCATTCCTGGGGATGTAACATACATCCGGGTCATCGTCTGTGCCATTCATCTCCTCTGCATTATCCACCATTTTTACCAACATCTCAAAGTCGTCCCACAAGTCCATGGTCAGAGAATTGCCGCATCGGTCGCAGATCACATCCGCTTTTCCTCCCACTGCAAACTTGAGCAGCATAAAGGATGAATGCTTATCCAGGACCAAACGCACATTGGCATGACAGTTTCTGAATTCCTGAGGGCCATAATCAACAAAGAACTTATCATCCACCTCATAGTTAAACTCATGTTCCCCGGGTTTCAATCCAACAAATGCTATCTCAAATTCCCGGCGGACAGACATAACTATTCCATTTAAAGGCTGGCAAAGGTAGTATATAATGCGGAATTGGCAAAGTAAAATACCGTCACCGCAAAGAAAAAAGAAAACAAAGATGCGGAAGGAACAATCGACTTACAAATTGTAATTTTCCAGCCATGAAATTAGACAAAAGCAGGCGAAAACAGCTGCGATTGACAATGATTCTGGCATTTGTGGCATTGAGCATCAGGCTTTTTTCACTGCGATCGGATTGGGTGGAACTGTATTATTCCGCTGGAATTTATCCAAAGATATCGGGAGTAATGCGCAGGATCTTTGGCTGGCTTCCTTTCAGCCTGGGCGATTTGCTTTACCTGGTAGCCGCAGCATGGCTTGTTCTTCAATTGTTCAGGTTTATCCGGAATCTGGTAAAGAAAAGAATTAATATGGCTGATCTCTACCCCGGTGCTATCAAATGGGTCAATATTTTACTTTCAATTTATATTTATTTTAACCTCTTCTGGGGATTGAATTACAACCGATTAGGCATTTCAGATCAATTGCAATTGCGCGTTGTTGAACCCTCACAGGCTTCACTGGTAGAACTAACCGGGTTATTACTCAGCAAGACCAATTCCTATGCCTCCTCAGCCGGGCTTAAAAAGAGTCCCCCAGTAGAAAAGGTATTCTCAGGTTCTATCAAAAATTATGAAAGGATCAGTAAAATATATCCTTTCCTGGCATATAGGCCCTACTCGGTTAAACCATCGCTATTTGGTGTTTTAGGAAATTACATGGGTTATACAGGCTATTATAATCCTTTCACGGCTGAAGCCCAGATCAATAACGCGGTACCTGGATTTCTGCATCATTTTGTTTCCAGTCATGAAATTGCCCATCAATTGGGTTACGCCAAAGAAAACGAG
>JAHEEX010000330.1 GCA_024640465.1 Sphingobacteriales bacterium
ATTCCTTATTTCTTATTCCTTATTTTTCCCCCTCTATTGTTTTTCACCCCTGCTGCCTTATTTTTGCGCATCCAGCAAGAATCAAATAAGCATGCACCTATTTTACTTTTTGCAATCACCTGCCGTCAATGCTGTTAAAGACCTGAGTACTTCATCGAGTTATTTCCCGATTATTATTCAGTTTGTTTTTGCCATTTTATTTGTTGCAGCCATTATGGCTTTAACCCATTTGATGGGTCCCAAAAGGCCGACAAAAGATAAACTGCAAACTTTTGAAAGCGGTATCGAACAACAGGGGAATGCACGTCAGCCGATGGCCATCAAATACTTTCTGGTGGCTATTTTATTTGTGTTGTTTGATGTGGAAGTAATCTTCTTTTATCCATATGCCGTTAATTTCAGGGGCCTTGGATGGGATGGATTTATGGCGGTGATCTTATTCGTGGGATTATTCCTGGCAGGGTTTATATATATTATAAAGAAAGGTGCTTTACAGTGGGAAGATTAAACCCTGTGATTGTTTCTTTAGAGGGAGGTCAACCAAGCGTATCCGGTTTTTGTTAATTAGTTGATATCCCTGATAGTTTACTTTAAATGAAAGCATATGTCAAGACCGGTAAGATTTAATATAAAAGCAAAGGATACCAAAGACTGGGGTATCAATACGGTACAAATGCCAGATGGTCATATGGGGGAAGGTTTCTTTGCTACCTCTTTAGATAAAGTGGTAGGCCTTGCCCGTAAAAACTCTATTTGGCCCCTTCCATTTGCTACTTCTTGCTGTGGTATTGAATTTATGGCTACCATGGGTTCACATTACGACCTCGGCAGGTTTGGATCAGAGCGGGTAGGGTTTTCGCCCCGACAGTGCGATTTGTTGATGGTTATGGGCACTATTGCCAAGAAAATGGGCCCGGTGGTTAAACAGGTTTACCTGCAAATGGCAGAGCCAAGATGGGTGATTGCAGTAGGCGCCTGTGCCTCCAGTGGCGGGATATTCGATACTTACTCTGTTTTGCAGGGTATCGACCAGGTGGTGCCTGTTGATGTGTATGTTCCGGGATGCCCGCCCAGGCCGGAAGCCATCATTGATGGCATTTTACGGATACAGGACCTGGTGCATAACGAATCGCTCAGAAGAAGAAGCGGAGATCAATATAAAGGCCTGCTGGAATCCTACGGGATCCAATAAGTCTTTTCAATAGCTTAGCAGTAACAGAAAAACAGCAGTAAGGATGGCCCTGACAAATGAGATCATTAAATCCAGGTTGACCGAAAAATTTGGTGAAGCAATAACCGGCATGGAAGAACCATACGGGATGCTTTCGGTTACAGTTCCCCGTGACCTGAACCTGAAAGTGCTGAACTTCCTGTTCGACGAACCTGAACTGGGTTTTCGTTTTCTAACAGATATCACGGGGGTGCATTATCCGGCAAAAATCGGCGAAGAACTTTGTGTAGTTTACCATCTGCATAACCTCGTGGAAAATATTCGTATGCGTGTTAAAGTATATGCACCGGTCGAAAAACCAGATGTATATACAGCAACCGGTTTATTCTCCGGGGCCAACTGGATGGAACGGGAAACCTATGATTTTTTTGGGATCAATTTTGTGGGACATCCAAACCTGAAGCGTATACTGAATGTGGATGAGATGGATTATTTTCCCATGCGGAAAGAATTTCCATTGGAAGACCAGACCAGGATTGATAAAGATGATGATATGTTTGGCAGATAACCGGTTTTCGGTTATGCCTTATAGATATAGTGCAATCAGGAGCAAGGTTATTTTAATTTTAAAAAGAATATGTCGGATCATTTCAATATTAAGTTACCTGAGGGTTCCATTGAAAAAACAACCACTACCCTTAACCTTGGGCCCACACACCCGGCCACACACGGGGTTTTCCAGAATATCCTGGAACTGGATGGCGAGCGGATCGTAAAATCTGACTCAACGGTAGGCTATATCCACCGGGCTTTTGAAAAGATCGCAGAACGCAGGCCTTTATACCAGATCACAACACTCACCGACCGGTTGAACTATTGTTCGTCGCCCATAAATAATATGGGATGGCACCTTACCTGCGAAAAACTCCTGGGAGTTAAAACGCCTAAAAGGGTTGATTACCTCCGGGTGATCATTATGGAGCTGGCAAGGATTTCCGATCACTTAATTTGCAACTCGATTGTAGGCGTTGACTCCGGGGCTTATACCGGGTTTCTCTATGTGATGCAGTACCGCGAGTTGATCTACGAAATTTATGAAGAAGTTTGCGGCGCAAGGCTTACAACCAATATGGGGCGTATTGGCGGCTTTGAAAGAAATTTTTCCAATGCAGCATTTCAAAAGCTGGAGAAATTTCTCCAGGAATATCCTATTGTTCAAAAAGAATTTGAAAATCTCTTTTCGCGGAACAGGATATTTATTGAAAGGACAAGGGGCACTGGTGCCATTTCAGCTGAAAGAGCGCTGAACTATGGGTTTACCGGTCCTAACCTGCGCGCA
>JAHEEX010000055.1 GCA_024640465.1 Sphingobacteriales bacterium
GATGGCGGGATTGTAAAGTACGATGGCAAAAAATTTATGCCTTTTTATAATACAAGTGGAAAACAAAACGGAACAGTCACTTCCTTAATGACCAACTCCTCAGGTCAACTGGTGGTTATGCACAAAAAAGGCATAGACATTGTAGAATTATCCAGTGGACGGTCAAGGCATTATGGTAAAAACAACGGTATAACACAAGAGCAGGTAAACCTTAATATCATTGGAAAAAATATCGACAGCAGCATCTGGATCGGCACAAACGATGGCATCATTTGCCTCTTGCCGGAACAGTTGCATCCAACTAATACGCCCAAAACAGTAATAACCGGATTATCCGTTTTCGGGAACAGTATTGACGTAAAAGATCAAATGGTCTTTTCATATGCAGATAATAATATTACCATTTACTTTGATGGATTATATTTCACTGAACCGGATCAGGTTCTCTTTCAATACCAGCTTACTGGTTATCATAAAGAATGGATCACGAGCAGCGACCGCCAGGTAAATTTCCCCAGGCTGGTTCCGGGAACTTATACACTGCTGGTTCGTTCATCTGCAAATGGCCGATTTGACAATTCAGATCAGGCTACAATCCGGTTTACAATCAGATCCCCCTTTTGGAAAACCTGGTGGTTCATCATACTGGCATCCGCCCTTGCTGTTCTTATGATTTATGCTATCATGCAGCAAAGGGTTCTGCAGCTGAAGAAATGGGAAGGATTAAAACAGGAAAAGATCAAAGCAGAACTTCAAACCCTGCGTGCCCAGGTGAATCCGCATTTCCTTTTCAACAGTTTCAATACATTGATGGGAGTGATTGAAGATAACCCGGAAAAAGCGCTTGAATATACCGAACAGCTTTCAGCATTTTATAGAAATATGCTTACCTACCGCGAGACCGACTTAATCCCGCTTTCGGAAGAAGCTAAATTACTGCAAACCTATATTTACCTGCAACAACAAAGGTTTGGAACAGGGCTTCATTACAGTTTCAACGTGTCAGACCAGGATCTGCATCAATACCAGATACCGCCATTAACACTGCAATTACTGGCGGAGAATGCCATTAAACATAATACGGTTTCAGCGTCAACACCGTTAAACCTTCATATTGTTAAAGAAGGGGATTTCTTAATCGTAAACAATTCAATTAACCATAAACGGAAAAGGGAAACTGGAGAAGGTATGGGGTTAAAAAATATCATACACCGATATGCGTTATTTTCTGATAAGACAGTTACAATCGAAGAAGATGAAAAAATATTTTCCGTTCGTTTACCATTGATAAAAAATAAACATCATGCGCATCCTGATCGTTGAAGATGAAGAACCGGCACAAAAAAGGCTGAAAAAAATCATTGCAGAAGTTATTCCACAGGCCGAATTGCTGGAATGTATCTCCAGCATTGAATCAGCCATCCGGTGGTTTCGATTGAACCCCATGCCGGAACTGATTTTTATGGATATACAACTGGAAGACGGAAACAGTTTTGAAATATTCAAGGAAATAAAAATCACTTCCCCTGTAATTTTTATTACGGCATTTGATCAGTATGCAATAGATGCATTTAAAGTTAACAGTATAGACTACCTTTTAAAACCTGTTAATAAAGAGGCACTTCAACATGCATACGACAAACTAATACATTTTAAAAAAAGCCTGAATCCTGCACCTGATTATTTGGAAAAATTACAGGCGCTGGATACTCCTGTAAAGGCTTACAAAAAAAGATTCGCCATCAGGTTTGGTGAACATATCAAATCTGTAGCAACAGAAGACATATCCTACTTTTATACGGAGAATAAAATTAATTTCCTCTGTACTTCAGATAACAGAAAATATCCTGTCGATTTCAACCTGGACCAATTGGAAACCTTACTCGATCCGGAACAATTCTTCCGGATCAACCGTCAGTTTATCATTGGTATTCATGCTATTGCAGAAATGAGGGCTTACTCAAAAGCCCGGGTAAATATTAAACTTAACCCGCCATGTCCGCAGGAAACCATCGTTAGTGTGGAAAGGTCAGCGGCCTTTAAACAATGGCTGGGAGCGGGCAAGGAGGAATGATTTTCCCTTATTTGCCCTTTACGGTCTCCTATGTTTACATATAGAAAACGAGGGTTTCATTAGTAGCCATGGTTCGTGTCTTCACGAACCATCATCGAAAAATTTTCGTTTTCCGGTTCGTGAAGACACGAACCGGGGCATCGAGAATCATAGCCGTTCCGAATTAATTCCCTCCTTAAAGAACGGCTAAAAATGGTATAGTTATCCACACATTCCGGTTCAGTAGCCAATTATTCCGGTTCAGCATGGAAGGGTCCTTGCTTTGGCATCTTACTTGTAGTTTCACGATCACATAATGTATATGTCAAAGAAAAATATCCTGATAGCCGCCATTTTGATGATCCTGGTTGTTCTGGGCAGCCTTGCTTTGTACATATTCTTTAAACCACACAGGTCTATTGAGAATGAGGCAACTGTAACGGTAAGTGCAGATTCATTAATGGCAGCTTATACCCAGGATGAAGCTGCTGCCAATACTGTTTACCTGGATAAAGCACTGGTTGTATCCGGAGAAATTGTAGAATTAAAAACCAACCAGGCTGGCCAAACTGTCGTTATCCTGAAAACAGGGGACCCTGTTTCTGGTATCGTTTGTACCATAAAGGAAAAACCGGCAAAGCCATTGCAAATTGGCCAGCAGGTACTTATTAAAGGCTTTTGTTCTGGTTTTATTGCTGATGTTGTACTCAGGGATTGCCAGATAATGATAAAATAAATCGTGTATCATATGAAAACTTACAAAATTCTTTTGACCCTGGTGATTGTTTCAGGCTTGGTATTTTTTTCCTGCAGGCATGAAATACTCCCTGAGCCCCCGCCAAGTGGCGGAGGGGGAACCGGTGGCGGTGGAACCGGTAGCGGTAAAGTTTGTTTCGAATCAGATGTACTCCCCATTTTTCAGTCAACCTGCGCCAAAGCTGGTTGCCATGACGCCGCGTCACACAAAGAAGGGTATGTACTCGACAACTATGCCAATATAATCAAGAAAGGCCTGGTTCCGGGTAAGGCTACTTCCAGTGAATTATATAAAGTGTTGTATAAAACCGGGGGAGACCGTATGCCGGAACCACCCAATCCGGAACTTACCACTGCACAGAAAAATATTATTGGTACCTGGATCAATGAAGGCGCTGAAAATACGGTTAACTGCGGATCCAATTGTGATACAACCAAGTTTACATTTGCTGCAAACGTCAATCCTATTTTACAGAACAATTGCACCGGTTGCCATAATGCATCGAATGCACAGGGTGGTGTAAACCTAGTAGGTTATTCAGCCGTAAAAGTGTATGCCGACAATGGAAAACTGTATGGTTCCATTGCCCATCTGGCAGGATACAAACCTATGCCACAGGGAGCAGCTAAACTTTCTGATTGCAATATCCGTGTAATTCAAAAATGGATCCAGGCAGGTGCCCTAAATAATTAATACTTTTCGACATGTTTAATAAAAAGAAGTTGACGCTTTCTGTTTTAATTGTATTGGGCATAATTTTTCTAAGCAGTTGCTACTATGATAATGAAGAGTACCTGTATGGAAATGCACCCTGTGATGTTTCAGCGGTAACATACAGCGTTACGGTATCCAATATCCTGGCAACAAATTGCTACAGCTGTCATAGCACGGCAACAGGCAATGCAAGTGGCGGGGGGATAGTGTTCGACAATTATGCCAAATTAAAACCTTATGCAACCAATGGCCAGCTGGTAGGCAGCATCACACATGCTGGTGGATATTCCCCCATGCCAAAAGGTGCAACCAAACTCAGTTCATGTGATATACAGAAAATACAGGCCTGGGTTTCTGCAGGTGCGCCGGAAAACTAAACTTCAAAAAATATTCTATTATGAAAAAGACAATATTCTTTTTATTGATGCTGACAAGCATTGCTATTTCCACAGAGGCACAGGACATCTATTTTACCCGTACAGGTAAAATAGAATTTCATTCAGGCTCTTCCTTAGAAGATATAGACGGTGTGAATAATGAAGCAACCAGTATGCTGAATGTAAAAACCGGTGAAATGGCATTTACACTCCTGGTGAAAAGTTTTACATTCAAAAGAGCCCTGATGGAAGAACACTTCAATGAAAACTATATGGAAAGCACGAAGTTTCCAAAGGCTTCTTTTAAAGGTAAGATCACCAGCATGCCGGCAATCAATACATCTTCCAATGGCTCATTCAATGTCCAAACAGAAGGTGAACTTACCATTCACGGCATTACCAAAAAAATTACCGCTCCGGCAAAATTAACCGTCAATGGCGGAAAAATTACCGGCGTATCGAATTTTAAAATTGTATTGTCTGATTATAAAATAGAAATACCGGGTGTAGTGGCAGAAAAATTTTCTAAAGAAACAGAGATCATCGTTACCTGTATTTATGAACCCCGTTCTTAACACAACCAACATGCAAACTAAATTAGCCGGCATTACTATTAGTCTTATTCTTTGCTTGTCTACGACCCTTGTTTCAGCGCAGGTTAAAGACACTACAGACCTGATGGATATGCTGGATAAGGAAACAGCCAGCCACCCGGTAACCAATTATACCAGCGCCACTTTTAAAACAACCAGGCTGATCAATGCACATTCTATTGAAAATGTTGCCGGTGGTGTGATGGACGTAAAGATTTCCCACCGTTTTGGCGAAATCAATGGGGGCTTTTATGAACTTTTTGGGCTGGATAATGCCTCCATAAGAATTGGAGTGGATTATGGCATCACCGACTGGCTGATGATAGGCATAGGCAGAAGCAGTTATGAAAAGCAATACGATGGATTTATGAAAGTAAAATTGCTTCGGCAATCATCCGGTAAAAAAAATATGCCTCTAAGCATCAGTGGCTTTGCGGGCATGTATTATAATACCCTGAAATGGTCTGAGCCGGATCGTGATAATTATAATACATCCCGTATCAACTATACGTTCCAGTTATTGATGGCCCGGAAATTCAGTGAAGGCTTCTCTTTACAACTATCTCCTACCCTGGTACACAAAAACCTCGTCCCGCTTACTACCGATCCTAATGATTTACTTTCTGTTGGTATTGGTGCCAGGCAGAAGATCACTAAAAGAATGAGTATTAATGTTGAATATTATTACCAGGTGCCTGGATTTAAACTGGAAAATACTGTTGATCCATTAAGCATTGGCATTGATATTGAAACCGGCGGGCATGTGTTCCAGTTCATATTTACGAACTCTACCGGAATTGCCGAGAACCAATACATCACCGGTACAACGGGCAAATGGAGCAAGGGCGATATCCATTTTGGATTTAATATTTCCCGGGTATTCACTATGAAAAAGACCAAGCGCAAGGAAACGAAGTAAATGAGGATCAGAGGAAATATTTCAGCATCCTCTAACCCTGGTTCTTATCTTATCGAACCGAAAAATCAAAAATATTAAACAGGTGTTTACTAATGTTACATTGTTGAATTAATCTAATTTCAAATCGATAAAACAGGAAGAAATTCCTCATCAGAATGTCGCTCCTCCGGAGCTCAAAGACAAGAACATCTGAAGTCTACAAGAATACCGCTCCTCCGGAGCTGACAGCCAATACCAAAATTTTGTAAGCAAGCTCCATAGCAACGAAATTCTTGTAGATAAATCACACATTTGTTTTCAAGGTCCCGAGGAGTGACATTCGTGTAGAAAGAAATTGTATGTTGTATTCATGCTCCGGAGGAGCGGCATTCTTGTAGATAAATTATGCATCATGCATTTCAGCTCCGGAGGAGCGGCATTCTTGTTAATCAGCTCTTAAAATAAACCAACCATAAATAGGAAATAATTGCCTGTGAAGACAAAAGAAATAGTTCTAAAAAAGTCTAACCGAATGGAAACTAAGTAAACGAAGATCAGAGAAAAAACTGCAGGGCAAGTTCATATCCTTTCAAACCCAGCCCGGAGATGGTGCCTTTAGCCTTGGCCGATACATGCGAAATCTTCCGGAATTCCTCACGTGCATGCACATTCGAAATATGCACTTCTATCACGGGGCACTTAATGGCTGCAATTGCGTCGCCAATGGCAACGGAAGTATGCGTGTATCCGCCCGGATTCAAGATGATACCGTCTGCAAGAAACCCTTCTTTTTGTAACGCATTGATGAGCTCTCCTTCTATATTACTCTGGAAATAAGTAAAGTTTACTGTGGGGTATTTAGCAACCAATTCATCGAGGTATTGTTCAAAACTTTGCACACCATATACTTCCGGCTCCCTTTTACCCAATAGGTTTAAGTTCGGACCATTTATTATTGCGATTTTTAGCATTAGTGGCTTTATTAGTTTAATAGTTCACATTCCCTCAACAAAGTCTTGCATCATTGCATCTTAGCGGTTAATGTATTTCACTTTCGATTTTCGATTTTCCACTTTCGATTTCTCAATTCCTCATCATCGCCATAAAATCATCAAACAAATACCGGCTATCATGCGGCCCCGGTGTGCTTTCCGGGTGATACTGCACAGAAAAAGCAGGTCTGTCTTTTAACCTTATCCCCTCAATTGAATCATCGTTCAGGTTGATATGCGTGATCTCTGTATTGGCAGATTTCCTCACCGCAACCGGATCAACTCCAAAACCATGATTCTGTGTTGTTATTTCACATATTCCGGTAATGATATTCTTAACGGGGTGATTAAGCCCCCGGTGTCCATGGTGCATTTTAAAAGTGGGAATATCATTGGCCAGTGCCAGCAGCTGGTGACCAAGGCAAATGCCAAAGAGCGGCTTGCGGGTTTCCAGCAGCCCCTTTACTGTTTGCACTGCGTAATCCATGGCAGCGGGATCACCAGGGCCATTGGAGATAAAGAAACCATGGGGATCAAATTCCTGAAGAGTCTTAACATCTGTTTTTGCCGGATGAACGCGAACATAAGCACCACGATCTGCCAGGCACTGTATGATGTGTTTTTTAACGCCATAGTCAAGTACGGATATCCTTACAGCGGCTGAAGGATCTCCCAAATGATAGACTTCCCTGGTAGAAACATGTGAAGCCAGTTCAAGGCCACCCATGGAAGGCACTTTTGCCAGTTCACTTTTCAGGTATGCTATATCGTTAGTTTCAGATGATATGATACAGTTCATCGCTCCACTGGTTCTCACATGGGTTACCAGCGCGCGCGTGTCTATATCCTCAATGGATACCACTCCTTGCTCCATCAGGTAATCCTGCAGAGAGGCTGTAGCCATCATGCGACTGTATTTCTCTTCCAGGTTTCGGCCGATCAGGCCTTTTATTTTTACCGAATCACTTTCAACATCTTCAGCCTTCACTCCATAGTTTCCGGTATGCACGTTGTTCATGATCAGCACCTGGCCATAATAGCTTGGATCTGTAAATACTTCCTGGTAGCCGGTCATTCCGGTATTGAAACAGATCTCTCCGGAAGTGGTTCCGATCTTTCCAAAAGCTTTACCATGAAAAACATTTCCATCCGCTAAAATCAGTACTGCTTCCGGTTGCTTCTTAATCTGATCTGGCATGTAAAAAAGTGGTTTTAAAATTTTTACAAAATAAAAAAGGCAAGACCATAAAGTCCTGCCTTTTTGTAAATACTTATCAACATTTATTCAGCTGATTTTTCTTCAGTGGGTTCTGCTGCTGCAGGAGCTGTTTCTGCTGTAGCTTCAGTAGCTTTTTTCTTACCACCGCTACGCCTTGTTTTCTTGGCTGCAGTAGCTGCTTCACCTATACCCTTGCCGTAGATCTCATTGAAATCAACCAGTTCGATCATGGCTCTTTCTGCGTTATCACCCAAACGAGTGCCAAGTTTGATGATCCTGGTATATCCACCGGGACGTGAAGCGATTTTTGGACCAACAACGGTAAACAGTTCTTTTACCGCTTCTTTATCGTTCAGGTAGCTGAACACAATGCGGTGCTGGTGCATGGTTTCTTCCTTGCTCACCGCTTTCTTGGTCTTGGTGATCAGGGGTTCGATATACGTACGCAGGGCTTTCGCCTTTGCATGTGTAGTTACGATACGCTTATGTGTGATAAGCTGTGAAGCCATATTGCTCAAAAGCGCATCCCTGTGTGCTTTTGTACGGCTCAGATTGTTGATTTTGTCTCCGTGACGCATGACGATGTTGTTTTAAAGCTGTACCGTGTCAGGAATTACAGCCTGTTAGGAATAAGGAATATAGAATAAGGAATCTGGAATAAGGAAGTTGGTAAAGCCATCTCGCCCTTTTCAATATCTATTATCTATTTTCCAATATCTTATTATCTTATTATCCTGTATTTATTATAACTCTTCTTTATCCAGGCCCAGTTTGCTCAGATCCATTCCAAAATGGAGTGTTCTTTCGTGCAATACCTGCTCAATTTCGGCGAGGGATTTCTGACCGAAGTTGCGGAACTTCATCAGGTCTTCCTGCTCGTATTGAACCAGTTCGCTCAAACTGTTGATCTTGGCGGCTTTCAGGCAATTGAAGGCGCGAACAGATAGATCCAGGTCTTCGAGTGGCGTCTTCAGGATCTTACGAAGCTGAAGGGTTTGTTCGTCTACCAGGTCTTCTTTCTTTTCTTCTTTATTGTCGAAAGTGATATTCTCATCGGTGATGATCATCAGGTGCTGGATCAGTATCCTGGAAGCTTGCTTTACAGCTTCTTCCGGATGGATCGTACCATCTGTTTTCACATCCATGATCAGTTTTTCGTAGTCGGTACGCTGTTCAACACGCGTATTTTCAATCGCGTATTTTACATTTTTGATCGGTGTGTAGATAGAGTCGATGGCGATCAGTCCAAAAGCAGCATCTTTTACTTTATTATCATCAGCCGGTACATATCCGCGGCCTTTGGTAATATTGAGTTCGATGTTCAGTTTGGCTGAAGAATCCATGGTGCAGATCAGCAATTCAGGATTCATAACCTGGAAAGAGCCGGTGGCTTCACCGATCATGCCCGCAGTGAATTCAGACTTGCCCTTGATGTTAAGGCTGATTTTCTCAGTCTGTACATCATGATCAACGATCTTTTTGAAGCGAACCTGTTTCAGGTTAAGGATCATTTCAGTTACATCCTCTACAACACCTTTGATGGTAGCAAACTCGTGGTCGGCTCCTTCAATTACGATGCCAGAGATAGCATAACCTTCCAATGAACTTAACAGTACCCTGCGTAATGCATTTCCGATTGTAACACCGTAACCAGGCTCCAGTGGACGAAACTCAAACTGAGCTTCGAAATCATTTGCTTTCTGGAGAATGATCTTGTCGGGTTTTTGGAAATTTAAAATGGCCATATTTAAATTTCAGTTTTACTTGGTTAACCCCGGATCCGTTGCCGGATCTGAGAAATGGTTGATTTAAAAACGATGTCCATGCTGCTACCAGAGCAGCCAGGGATTATTTAGAGTACAATTCGACGATGAGTTGTTCCTTGATATTCTCCGGAACACTTTCCCTTTCGGGCAACGATATGAATGTACCTGTTTTTTCTGAGTCGTTCCACTCGAGCCAGCTGAACTTAGGATTTTTCCCTTTGATCTGGCTGGTGATGGAAACATTACCCTGGCTTTTCTCTTTGAAGCCAATCACATCTCCTGTTTTCAGTCGGTATGAAGGCACATTAAGCACTTCACCATTAACAGTGATGTGTTTGTGCGCAACAAGCTGACGGGCAGCAGGACGTGAAGGGGCGATGCCAAGCCTGAAGACAGTATTGTCCAGACGGGCTTCGAGCAGCTTGATCAGGTTTTCACCGGTTACGCCTTTCATACGTGCTGCATCATCAAAAGTGTTGCGGAACTGACGCTCCAGCAAACCGTAGGTGTACTTTGCTTTTTGCTTCTCCCTTAACTGGATAGCGTATTCACCCAATGCTTTACGCTTTTTGGAAGGACCGTGCTGGCCGGGAGGGAAACTTGTTTTTGTAAGCCATTTGCCGTTGCCGAGGATTGGCTCCCCGAACCTGCGGCTGATTCTGGTCTTTGGACCTGTGTAACGTGCCATTTTCTTATCTTTTTGATTTTTTAGGTTCGATATACGATTATGAAAAAATCATAAAACTGAATCGTACATCCTTTTAAATAAATTACTGTCTGTATATTAACCCGAAGGTATAATAATAATTAAACGCGACGCTTCTTGGGAGGACGGCAACCATTGTGTGGAAGCGGGGTCACATCCTTGATCATCACTACTTCGATTCCGGAATTGGCCAGGGCCCTGATAGCGCCTTCGCGACCTGCACCAGGACCTTTAACGTAAACGTCTACACGCTTCAAACCGGCTTCCAGGGCTACTTTAGCAGCATCCTGAGCAGCCATCTGGGCGGCATAGGGTGTATTTTTCTTAGAACCGCGGAATCCCATTTTACCGGCGCTGCTCCAGGAAATAACCTGTCCTGTTTTGTTGGTAAGGCTGATGATGATGTTGTTGAAGCTCGCTGTAACGTGTGCGTCACCGAAACTGTCAACTTTTACTACTCTTTTCTTTGCTGCTGCTTTTGCACCCTGTGCTTTAGCGCCGCCTTGTGCTTTTGCCATAATGAAATTAAATAGGTACTCTTTTAAAAAATGTCAGCCCTGTTAAGGACCCTGATCAACCCTCCCCCTGCATCCGGGATCTGGCGATGAACAGTAATTGATGCAATATAATAAGAGGACAGAGGTAAGAGGATAGAGGGTAGATATTTTCAGTTCTAACCTCTGACCTCTAACCTCTACCCACTATTTCTTAGGTGCTTTCTTCTTACCGGCAACTGTCTTACGCTTACCCTTACGTGTGCGACTGTTAGTACGGGTACGCTGACCACGAACAGGCAATCCTTTACGATGGCGTAATCCACGGTAGCAGGCGATATCCAGCAAACGCTTGATGCTCATTTGCACTTCAGAACGCAGCTGTCCTTCTACCTTGAACTCATTGTTGATGATGTTCCTGATAGTAGTAAGCTCTTCGTCGTCCCACTCATTCACTTTCTTGCTGAAATCAATCTTTGCTTTATCCAGAATATAACGGGCAGTAGAATGACCAATACCATAGATATAAGTCAGTCCAATTTCTCCCCTTTTATTTTTCGGTAAGTCGATACCGGAAATACGAGCCATATATTATTGTTTACGAATTGCGAATTAGCGAATTGACGAATCACGAAATAGAAAAGGGCTGTTCCCCATTTTCAACTTTCGATTTTCGACTTTCGATTTTTTTACCCCTGACGTTGCTTGTAACGTGGATTCTTTTTGTTGATCACGTACAATTTACCCTTACGGCGCACGATTTTACAATCGACACTGCGTTTCTTAATTGCTGCTCTTACTTTCATATACTTCCTGTTTTCGCTTTTGCAGTGTCTCTGCAAAAAGCAGGTTTATAACTTGTTATTTATAACGGAATATGATCCTGCCCCTGGATAAATCATAAGGGCTCATTTCCACGCCTACCTTGTCTCCCGGAAGTATTCGAATGTAGTGCATCCTCATTTTTCCAGAGATGGTTGCCAATATTTCATGCCCGTTTTCCAGTTTCACTTTGAACATTGCATTACTGAGGGCTTCAATAATAACTCCATCCTGTTTAATGAGTGCTTGTTTCGCCATACTTTTTGGGTGCGCAAAGATAGCGAAATCCGCTAAACCGTAAAAATTCTTTTTAAAATGATTTTGAAGCCTTTATCCACAAAGCGGGAAAAAGGCATAAAAGGAGATAACGTATTGATTATTAAATATTTAAAAAAATAACCGGCATATCAGTTGACGGTTGACGGTTGACGGTTGACGGTTGACGGTTGACGGTTGACGGTTGACGGAAACAGCCAATACAGTTTTTAAATACAAATAGCCAATTTCATTAACAATATGAGTTGGCTGTTGACTAATGACTAACGACTCCCGACTAACGACTCATGTATTCTGCTGTTGACTGTCAACTGTCAACTGTCGACTGGCTACGGCCTACTCCGGCCAACTCAGTACAAAATTGGTCATTCCTTTATAATGATGCTGCAACTCATGCAGGAATTGGAGGTTATGGATATGCCTGGTTTCGTCCCGATAATGTAGCAGGGCATGTTTATCAGGCCCTTTTTGTACAAATTGGATTGAAAATGGGCCTCTTTCATATAATATACCGTCTGTCGAAGAATCTTTGATCTGTTTAAAGCCTAATTCATGTAATTGCTCCGGGGTAACCGGCACCGGGTGCAGATCATGAAAATCATACCAGAACTCCTGTTCGCCATGCGCTACACGGGCTTTCTTATCTCCTGTACTGATTTCTGTTATATCCCCTATCCTGAACTGGCCTTCAAAATCTACCATCACGATATCCTCTTCCTTTAAACTATTGAGCTTGATCATGAGTGGAATGTTTTTAGTTTACCCAATTTAAGCAGATTGCCAGTATCCACAAAAATTAAACCCGCATATTTAATCGCAAAAAAACGAAGAAGTAATAATTCACTTAACGGACATTCCGGAGCAGGGAATTCAATCGGGTTATTCCAACCAGTTGATCATACCTGCCACCCAATTCGCGGTAATAAACCAGGACGAGGTAAACGTTTTCAGTTTCCCAGCTATTATTCTCCGTTAGGTCTGTATTAAATGCACCCTGACTGTCTTTAGAATACCTGGTGGCATAGAGGTAGTCGTAATAGCCCTGTTTCAGGAACAGGGTTGTTTCATACCCTTTAATGTCCGGGTTGAAACGAAGTTTAGCATTTTCCATTTTACCGTAATTGGTCATCTCTCCTATAAGGTAAAGGTCTTTCCCCTGGTAAGGCATTCCCCCCGGGGGCAGAAACTGAAAATGGACCGAAGCATAATCGGCATTCCAATATGGATTGATATTTTCTGTTGTTTCGTTGATGAACATACCGTTCTGGTCATTGAAATAAAAGTACTGCTGCCCCAGCCTTGGCTTTTCTTCCTGAACAAAAACAGCAAAGCTGCTGTCTGTATTCCGCTGAGAACTTACCCTGTCTCCCAACAACCTGAAACTTCTCAGGTTTACCCAGCGCCACTCTTTTGCGGCAGGCATTACCATATCATTCTCATTATTATACTGCAACATCTCCTGCCGTACAAAAGTGGGTGTATTTAACTCCAGCCTGTTATCCCAACGATAGTTCTGTAAAATATCCACTTTGATTTGTTGCTGGGGATAACGGACATCAAAACCCCGTGTATTAACCTGTACCTGCAGCCGATGGTGGGTTTGGAAAAACTGTTGATTATACGGTTGCGTTACCTGTGCCGCAATATTGAGACGGTTATCTGTAACCAGGATACGCCGTGTAAATGCTAATTTGGAAGTATCGCCATTTACAAAAACTTTCAGCAGGTAATTTCCGGATTTGGTTGGATAACAATTCCGATCAGGTAATGTGGCCTGGTAATGCGTATAACGGGTAAGCGAAAGCGAAGAATTCCGGTAAGTAGTTATGCGTACCTGGGTAAATCCTTTCACATAATCAAAATAACTCATCTGCACCGGGCTCCAGTCGGCATTACGCAATTCATATGTGTAAGAATATGCTTTTACATCTGCATCCAGGTCATCAAAATTCAGCTCCAGTTTATCATTACTTAATAAGGCAATAATGGGATAACTCAATTGATCACCAAATCTGGTAAGCTTGACTGTTCTGATGGAAGGCATATAAATGTGGTCAGGTTCCCTTTGTGCAAAAGATCCAACAACCATGAATAAGACGAAACTAAAACTTAACAACAATCCACGCATGTGTACCTGTTCGATATACATAAAGCTAAATAAAATCCCAGAGCTTTCAGATTCTTTGCAAACTTTGTTCTACTATATAACTATACTTTAAAGTTTTATAATTTGTAATGAAGGAATAGAGGCAATTTTTGCCACGGATCACACTGTCTAACGGCCGGAAAAATTCAAATACAGAAGAGTTACAGGCTGTTTATCCGGCTGTTTTTCCGTGTATTCTGTGGCTTAATTATTCAGGTATTTTTTGAAACATTGTGCTCCTATATAACACTTTGTGGCAAATGTTTTTAAAATGCCCTGTACATTTGTACCTTCATTGAAACCAGCTGATTGAACACTCCTCTTTTCATAGCCAAAAGGATAGCGCTAAACCGGCAGCAGTCTTTTTCCCGATTCATCATCCGATTGGCGATCGCGGCTACAACCATCAGCGTGGCTGCAATGATATTATCGCTCGCATTCATTAATGGTTTCCAAAAAGTTATCAGCGAAAAAGTATTTAGCTTCTGGGGCCATATCCGGGTTCAGCATTTTGAACCCTTTAAAGTAAGTATTGCTGAAGAAACGCCGATCCTGAGAAATGATACCATTGAAAAGGAGGTAATGAAACTTGC
This sequence comes from Sphingobacteriales bacterium, assembly GCA_024640465.1. GTDB lineage: Bacteria > Bacteroidota > Bacteroidia > Chitinophagales > Chitinophagaceae > Pollutibacter. The sequence goes on from JAHEEX010000055.1 coordinate 14,407, forward strand.
CAATGCAACCAACATTCAACCCTTTGCCACCAAATCTGCCATCATAAATGCCAATGCCACCATTGAAGGTGTTTTATTTAAAGGTGTTACTAAAGATTATCCTTTCGATCGGCTGCAGCCTTTTTTAAAAAAAGGCAGGTGGGTACAATTCAACGATACGGCGTATAACCAGGAAATTGTTCTGTCTCAATACATGGCAAACCAGATTGGTGTAGACGTTGGCAACGACCTGCTCATTTATTTTATTCAGCCTGGTGAAGAAAAACCAAGAACAAGAAAACTCCGGGTATGCGGCATCTTTAAAACCGGCATCGATATATATGATAAGACTTTCGCCATGGGTGATATGCGCCTGATACAAAAACTAAACGACTGGTTGCCGAATCAAATTGGCGGCTATGAAGTGATCCTGAAAGATTATACAAAAATGGATGAGACCTCAAATGAGATCTATGCAACACTACCCATGGGCTGGAACAGTAAAACAATGCGGGAAGTATATCCGGAAATATTCGACTGGCTAAATCTGCAAAATACAAACAAGTACATCATGATCGCTGTGATGACTGCCGTTGCACTGATCAACCTGATCACCTGCCTGATCATACTGGTGCTGGAAAGAACCAGGATGATAGGCGTGCTCAAAGCAGTGGGTACAAGCGACTCAAAAATCCAACAGATTTTTATGTATTATGGTGCATTGATCACCCTCTGGGGAATTGCAGGCGGATTGGCGCTTGGATTAGGCATCAGTTACCTGCAACTGAAAACCGGTTTTATCAAACTAAATGAAGAAGCTTACTATATGGACCGGGCACCTGTTGAAATGATCTGGTGGCAGGTAGGCCTGGTAGTTACCGGCACGTTCCTTGTTTGTTTCCTGGTACTCCTGATCCCTTCGCTGATCAGCCGGAAGATCAGTCCGGCAAAAGCAGTGCAATTCAGGTAGCCTAGTGTAACATAGCGGCTTTATTTGCTTTGCGGTTAATTATTTCCTGCAAAGTTGAGCTAATACAATACCCGCTGCCACTGCAGCATTTAACGACTCTGCCCCACCATATCGGGGGATCGTAATTTTTTCAGTTGCTGATTTCATTATTGATGGCCGTACTCCTTTTGATTCATTACCAATAATCATCAGGCCTTCTTTGACCGGTTGCATATCAAATAAATTTTTCCCTTCAAGTGCGGTACAATAAACAGGGATATCTTTTTGAGCTGCGATCCATTTTTCAATATCCAGATAAAATACCTGAACCCTGAGAATGCTGCCCATCGTTGATTGAACTACTTTGGGATTATATACATCAGCAGATTCATTGCTGCAAACTACCTGGCTGATTCCAAACCAGTCTGCAGTCCGTATGATTGTTCCGAGATTTCCCGGATCCTGAATATTATCCAGTACCAAAGTAAACTGGTCTTTGAGAATCGGGGAATCGGGTGTATCGAATTTCTTAACCAAAGCCAAAACCTGGTTTGGGGTTGACAGTACCGATACTTTCTCCAATTCAATGTCTGATATGATCAGGATCTTTGACGGATCAACAGAACTTAACAATCTTTTAGCGCCATATACCCATGTATCCAGTGCATAAATTTCGTTAATCAGCTCCGGGCGGTTAACAAGGAATTCCTCTAACAACTTGGGCCCTTCAATAATATATTCATGAGATGTCTCCCTGAATTTTTTATGGGCTAAACTTTGGATATATTTGAGGCGGGATTTAGCTAACATTGGCTTTCTTTATTATAGCCCCATCCGGTACATGAAGCAACCATTCTTTCATTTTCTCTTATTTTTTATAGCCATTACCGCTATATTTTCCTGTACGGTTGTAAAAAAATACAAGCCCGGGGAACCGTTCATTTATGAAAATACTATAAAATTAAACGGGAATATCAAGAAAGAAAAACAAACGCAAATAAAGGAACGACTGGAAGAACAGATTGAAGACAGTGTGCTGGTGAATGCAGTATCAAAACTCCCCTGGCCCAAATTCCCCTGGGTAATCCCCGTTCCTGTAATCGACAAACCGCTTCGGTACGATTCTGTCGCCATCCAAAAGTCGGTGCGCAATATGAAATTCCTGATGAGCAGCCTCGGCTATAAAAGCAGTGAAATAACCGTGGATTCTTCCCTGAAAACCGTTAAAAAACAGGAGCGCATAAAAGTAAATTATAACATAGAAGCCGGCAGGCTCTTTGTAATTGATTCCATTGCATACAACCTGGATGATTCCTTATTACAGACACTGGCCGTTGTAACCAGGAATGAAAGCCTTCTTAAAAAAGGAGACCCTTTTGAGGTAAACATGATCGACCAGGAACTGAACCGACTGGTTAACGTTTTTCAGAACAATGGGTTTTTCAGGTTTTCACGCGAAAATATTATAGCTGTTGCCGATTCCAGTTATGCAGAACTGATCGATCCGACGCTGGATCCATTTGAATATATTCAAAAACTGGCTGAAGCAAAGGAGAGAAATAAAAATCCACTGGTGGATATCTACTTCAGGTTGAATAATATCAGGGATTCAAGTATCACCAGGCAATATACCATTGGTGATTTTACTGTTTATCCTGATGCCTTTGCCGATGAAAAATTGCCCATAAAAGATACAACACAAAAACATGTTGATGGATTTAAAATCATTTCTGTTGATAATACATTTGACCCTAAGTTTATTGCCCGTCAGATAGAAATAAAACCAGGAGCGGTTTTTACGAAAGACAAATACAGTCAGACATTGAATAATTTCAGTCGTTTAGGCACCTGGCAAAATATTAATATTCTTGCAGACCGGGTAGATAGTTCCGCAAAGGTCAATTACCTGTTACGGTTGAGCCCCTCCAAAAAACAATATTTCAGTGTAGACCTGGAAGGAAGTTCGATCCTTAACAGCGAACAATCCGTACAGGTAGGTGCCGGTAAGGTTGGTCTTGCTGTAAACTTTACGCTGCGGAACAGGAACATTGGCAAAAAAGCCATTCAACTGGAAAACAATCTTCGCACAGGTATCGAATTCAACGATTTCTCAAAGATCCTTTCCGGGGAAGTAACACTCACCAACCGGCTTACCATTCCATGGATGGAAACTCCTTTCAGCAGCCAGTTTGAGAAAAAATTCAAAAATGCTAAAACCATTATTTCTGCCGACTTCTCTTATATTGATCGTTTCGAATATTACCTGCTCAGGACGTTTAATACATTCCTTGGATACGAATGGAAAACAAGTTCTGCTACAACATGGCAGTTCAAGCCGTTGAACTTTGAATTTACCCGTTTCAATCCGGATGTTCTTTTTATACAAAGCATTAAAGATTTCCCGCTCTTATTGTATACCTATAACGACGGTTTGATCATCGGAACCAACTTAACATACAGCCATAATTTCAATTCTCTTTCATCGAAGCATGTAAACCTGATCAGGATATTTGGTGATGAATCGGGATTATTGTTTGGCGAAGTTTTCAAGAAGCAAACTGCGGAAGGAAAGGCCTTTTCTAACCTATACCGGTATATCAAAGTGGAAGCCGATTATCGCCATATCATTAATTTTAAAAAAACCAGTATGCATTTCCGGGCATTCGCCGGTTATGGACTTGCATTTGAAACAGAGGCCAAAAAAGGGGAAGTGACACTTCCTTTCTTTAAAAGTTACAGTGCTGGTGGACCTAATAGTATGCGTGGCTGGCAAATCAGGAAACTCGGCATAGGTTCAAATATTTTCTATGACACAGTTGTTAATGGACAACTCAGTGATAAATATGCAGATATCCGCCTGGAAGCCAATTTCGAATACCGGTTCAACCTCTTCCGCTTCTTTGGATTCTGGATGCGTGGCGCTGTTTTTACTGATATTGGTAATATCTGGTATAGAAATGACCTTGACGGAACTTTGCCTCGGGCAGATTTAAATTTCGGACGGTTTTATAAGGATCTAGCGGTTGCATCAGGATTTGGCGCCAGGGTTGATTTCAGTTATTTCCTGCTTCGGTTTGACCTGGGTTTCCCATTGAAAGATCCCAGGTATGGGCCATATAATACGGATCCGTCGGTCAGTCAATTTTATACCCCAAATAAATACAGCTGGTTTGTGAAAGATGTCTGGAATAAACCTTCTTTCCAATTTGCAATTGGATATCCTTTCTGATGAGAGGTTCAACCGGCTTGTTTTTCCTTATTCAGTTCATTTTCAAAATCAACCAGCGACATGGCATCTTCTACACGGAATTCGCCAATGCGGGTGCGGCAAAGACTGCTTAAATATGCCCCGCAACCCAGGGCCTTCCCATAATCGTATGCAAGGCTTCGGATATAGGTGCCTGTTGTACAAACAACTTTAAAATGTACTACCGGCAGGTTAATGGATGTTATTTCGAAAGAACTGATGGTTACTTTCCTCGGCTCCATTTTTACATCCTGTCCTTTCCTGGCCATAATATAGGCTGGTTTGCCTTCAATTTTAATGGCAGAATGAATGGGCGGTAATTGAAATATTTCGCCGGTGAATGGTTTTGTTGCTTCCTGAATTTGTTCAGGTGTCAGGTGATCAATTGGCTTAAAATCGGTGGGCTCACTTTCCCGGTCATAGGTAGGCGTTGTAGCGCCTAAAGTAAAGCTGCCCGTATATTCTTTTTCCCGGGCCATGTATTCATTGATCTTTTTGGTAAACTTACCGGTACATATGATGAGCAGGCCTGTAGCTAGCGGGTCAAGTGTACCGGCATGACCGATCTTACTGATCCTGGTAAGTATCCGGATCTTTTTCACGGCATCAAATGATGTCCATGTCAAAGGTTTATCGATCAATAAAACTTTCCCTT
>JAHEEX010000214.1 GCA_024640465.1 Sphingobacteriales bacterium
TTTTCTGTATTATCGGTGTATTGGCTACCGTTAGCAGCCTCGAGAAAAATGTTCAGGATGATATAAAATCACTGGGATCGAATACTATTTACCTGGATAAATGGGATTATTCCGGTGGCCCTGATTACCCCTGGTGGAAGTATGTCAACAGGCCGGAACCCAAATATGAGGAAATGGACCTGATTATGAAAAAATCGAGCGCTGTTGGTCATATCTGCTTTAATCTTAATTCCAATCACTCTGTGGAGTTTGAAAACGATATGATTGAAGGGGTCAATTATTATGGCGTTTCAGAAGATTTTAATATCATACAACCCTTTGAACTTGCATATGGCCGATACCTGAATAATTTTGAATTTAATGCTGGTTCACCCAGTATTGTAATGGGATACGAAAATGCATCCGTATTATTTGGTGATCCTGAAAGGGCCATTGGGAAAGAAGTCAAGTTAAAGAACCGTAAAGCTGTAATTGTAGGTATCATTAAAAAGCAGGGAAAAAGCCTTTTGGGCGGTTGGGAATTTGATCGCTGCATCATCATGCCATACCGTTTCTTCAAACAGATGTATGAAGAAAAATATGCCAACCCAACCATTATGATCCAGGGCAAAGAAAATGTAAATATTGAAGCCCTTAGAGACGACCTCAAAGGCGCTGTAAGGGGAATACGTAAACTTGGACCCTTGGAAGAAGATGACTTCACCCTTAATGCTGTGAGTGATTTTAGTAAGGCGGTTAGTGGGTTCTTCAGTTCAGTTAATCTGGGAGGTTGGTTTATAGGAATTCTCAGTCTGATTGTAGGTACATTCAGTATTGCCAATATTATGTTTGTTACAGTCAGGGAAAGGACTCCGGTAATTGGACTTAAAAAAGCCATTGGTGCCAAAAAAGGGACTATTCTTACTGAATTCCTGCTTGAGTCTGCCTTTATTTGTATCCTGGGAGGTGCGATTGGCATTTTCCTGGTTTTTGCATTGACTACCATTCTATCCAGCGCGCTTGATTTCCCTGTATTTATATCGATGGGATTACTGGGCATGGCCATCTTTCTATGCATTTTCATTGGTGTTATGGCAGGTATCATTCCAGCTTCCATTGCCGCCAAAATGGATGCCGTTGTAGCGATCAGGTCGAAATAAGCATTGCTCTAATGCTTTATTTATTGGATTTTCATAATTCAGCAGCGATTTATTAAAAAGATCGGAGTATTATCTGTTTAGTTATATTTGTTAAGGGTTCGTTAACCCCTAACAAGTTTGATTTCATGAGAAAAACTTTCCAGATACTTCTTTCCACCCTTAAACTGGCTGTCCAGGAATTATATAAAAATAAACTCCGGACCTTTTTGTCATTATTTGGGGTAACAATTGGTATATTCTGTATCATCGGCGTTTTATCAACAGTAAGCAGCCTGGAACAGAATATACAGGACGGGGTAAAATCACTTGGAACAAATACAGTTTATATAGATAAATGGGATTACCAGGGAGGAGCTGATTATCCATGGTGGAAATACGTAAACAGGCCCACCCCTAAAATGCTTGAATCCAAAATACTGCGGGAGAAAGTTGGCGCTAATATTAATGTGGTTTTTAATTTCTCAACCCAGTCTTTTGTTGAATTTGAAAACAACAAGCTCGAGAACATAAATTACCATGGTGTAACGGATGAATTTTTTGAAATACAGCCTCTCGAAATTCAATACGGGCGGTCTTTGACCAAAATGGAATTCGATCGTGGAACACCGAGTATCCTTATGGGTTATGAAAATGCAGAATTTTTATTTGGAAACCCTGAAAGGGCTGTTGGCAAAGAAGTTAATTTACGGAAAGGCAAAGCAATTGTTGTAGGTGTGATCAAAAAACAAGGCTCCAGCCTGTTGGGCGGAGGCGGATGGAGATTTGACCAAAGTATTGTTTTATCGTATAACCTGATGAAACAAATGCTGTTTGATGAACGCTTCAACAATCCCAAAATAATCGTAAAGGGCCCGGAAAATATGTCATCAGATGCCCTTAAGGGAGAACTTAAAGGAGCCATGAGATCGATGCGCAGGCTTGGCCCAACAGAGGAAGATGATTTTGCATTAAATGCCATATCTGATTTCAGCAAAGCAGTTTCCTCCCTTTTCAGCAATGTAAATATGGGCGGATGGATGATCGGCCTGCTTAGCCTGATAGTTGGCGCATTTGGGATTGCAAATATCATGTTTGTTACGGTGCGTGAAAGAACGCCCTATATTGGTTTAAAAAAGGCCATAGGCGCCAAGAAGAAAACCATCCTGATGGAATTTCTCCTCGAAAGTTCATTTATCTGCATCATCGGCGGAATGATTGGATTAATACTGGTTATTATTTTATCCAAAATTTTATCTAGTGTTTTTAATTTCCCCATCACCGTATCAGGCGATATACTCGGCCTGGCTTTTGGCATCTGCCTGTTCATTGGTATTTTGGCAGGGATAATCCCGGCAATAATTGCTGCAAGGATGGATCCGGTTGTGGCTATCCGGTCTAAATAATTAATTCCCGGAAATCTACCTGTTTTAACGCCATCGAAAGTTTCGGATTCATCAGAAAAACAATATAGTGTATCATTTTCAAAATTTATCCTTTATAATACATTGACAATCATTATATTGAATAAATTTCGGTCTGTAAATACTAATTCCCGAAGGACATTCGTTTATTATATATGCTGATAGTTCTATGAAATCAAGACTAAAAGCAAACTGTACCACCCTATTGTAAATTTTTGTCCTATGATCAAGTTAATTTACGCCGCGCTTTTTGTGTTATTCTCTTCAGCGCTATTCTTATTTTCAAAGAATAAGCCTTTGAAATCATGTAAATATGAGATCATTGGAATGGTAAAAGAGAAGCAAACAGACAACGGGATCATCTTATATATCGAGGGGAAAGACAATAAAATGTATTATCCGCTTATTGAAACGGCTAATGTTGTCATTTCTTCCGGTGCCAAAGTGCAGGTTTGTTATGATGCCATCAACACTTTGCCCGACAACTCCCTGCAGATAAGGATAAATGATGTGGTATACTTACCTTAGCGGCATAAATGCCTGCTACTGTAAACATCCTGGCGATTGAAAGTTCCTGCGACGAAACCAGTGCCTCCGTTTGTTCTGACGGAAGGATTCTTTCCAACTTTATTGCTACACAGGATATTCATCAGAAATATGGTGGTGTAGTTCCTGAATTAGCCAGCCGGGCACATATGCAACATATTGTTCCTGTTGTTGATGCCGCTTTAAAAGATGCCGGTAAATCACTATCCGATTTAAATGCCATTGCTTTTACCCATGCACCGGGTCTAATTGGTGCTTTACTCGTAGGCTCCGGATTTGCCAAATCATTATCCCTTTCACTCAACATCCCACTGATCAGCGTACACCATATGCAGGCGCATGTGCTGGCCAACCTTATTGCTGACAAGAGGCCTGAATTTCCTTTTCTTTGCCTGACCGTTAGCGGAGGACATACCCAGATCGTTTTATGTGAATCCCCGCTACGGATGAAAATACTTGGAGAAACAATCGACGATGCCGCAGGGGAAGCGTTTGATAAATCAGCCAAACTATTGGGATTACCCTATCCTGGTGGTCCTTTGATAGATAAATATGCCGCCGGTGGCGATCCAACCAGGTTTATTTTTCCCGAACCACAGATACCCGGCCTTGATTTCAGTTTCAGCGGCGTAAAAACTTCGATCCTTTATTTTATCCAGGAAGAGACCAGGAAAGACCCGGATTTCATCCAGAAGAACATGGCGGATATTTGTGCGTCTATACAACACCGTATTATCACCATTTTATTGAATAAACTAAAAAAAGCAAGCCTGGAAACCGGCATTCATCATGTATGCCTTTCCGGTGGTGTTTCCGCAAACAGTGGTTTAAGAAAGTCTTTCCTTGAAATGGGTAAAATAATGCACTGGCAAACTTATATCCCCGAATTTCAGTACTGCACCGATAATGCAGCCATGATTGCCATAACGGGGTATTATAAATTTTTGGGTGGAGAGTTCAGCGACTTATCAATAAGCGCTTCTGCAAGAGCGGCATGGTAACAAATACAAAAACCGCTACGAAACGAGGAATGCAAAGAAATGCCTAATGACTATTTTCAATTCAAGCAATTTACCATTTACCAGGATCGCTGTGCCATGAAGGTTAGTACAGAAGCCTGCATACTTGGAGCATGGTTTGGGAACCAGGACCTACATGCTAAAACGGTATTGGATATAGGAAGTGGAACGGGATTACTCATGCTGATGCTTGCGCAGAAATGGCAAGGTAAAATCCAGGGTATTGAGATAGACACTAATGCAGCCGAACAATTAAAAGAAAATATTCAACGCTCACCGTGGGAAGAAACCTGTAGCATTTTTTATGGTGATATACGAACCTATCCTTTACCGGTAGCCTATGATTTCATTATCACCAATCCCCCATTTTATGAAAATCAGTTGGAAAGCCCCAGTAAATCAGTAAATCTTGCACGGCATAGCAACTCACTCACGCTTGAAGAACTCTTAAACGCCATTGATACCCATCTATACAGTACCGGCAGCTTTGGGGTCATCCTGCCAACAGACAGGGCCATTTATTTTGAGAAGCTTGCTGTAGAAAAGGGATTTTCCCTGCTGAAAAAACTTGAAATAAGTCATAGTCCTGCTCATACCCCATTTAGAACCATACTTCACATGGGAAGGAAGTCTCTACAGAATCCATTGATGGAGAAACTAACGATCAGGGATAATGATGGACAATATTCAAAAGATTTTACATCGCTTTTGAAAGATTATTATCTCCATTTATGATTTATCAAAGCCCGGCATATTCCTTTAAATAAGCATAGTGTTCAGTGAGCTTACCTGCCTTCACCAGGGTAGCCTTCTCAATCACTTTACTTCCGTTATGAACAAGATCGTACAGCACATATTTAATAAGTTGTTCACCGAAATACCTGGAAGCATCCCTGGGCAGTTCATTAGGCAGGTTGCCAACCGCCATAATATCCACCGAGCCGGAAAGATAAGGATCGGTTTTGCTCAAGGTTTTTCGGTCTACCCCATATATGGGGTTCTCAATATTCTGATCACCCAGATTTATGGGTACAGAGCCATTTGTATCATCCGTAATATCTGCAATGGTCTGGATTCGGAAACTTTCCTGCATCACAAGTTCTTTTTCAAATAAGCGTGGGATCCTTGGCTCCCAATATACACCATTCATGAGAATATCAGTGTTTGATATATATTCAGGGAACAAACACCTGTACTCTTCAGGATGTTCATGAAACTCAATTCGGTTATATTTACCCGTTACTTTATGTGCATAAAGGTCGGCGCCTTTTAACTGCACATAAGCCGGGTAGGGAAATTCGCGTTCTTTGAATTCATCCGGATCCACTTCATGTATACCCATCAGGTTCATTATTTCCAGGACGCCATGTGCTACCCTTCCGGATCCGGTTACAGCGATCTTAACATTGGGAATCAGTAAGCCGAAATAAGTATGGATGAGTTCCCTGAAACTCCTTTGTTTAAATACCCTTGCCAGTTTATAAGCACCGGTTCGGTTTCCATAAGCCATCATGCCGTTATGCGCACCAACAATTCCGGCAAAGAACCCAAAACCAATGATACGGGTGCCATCTTCATGTTCAAGACATTCGAAATCTATAAGCGTTATTTTTTTATCTAAAATGGATCTGAAAAGTTTTCGGTTATGTTCCTGTTTCTTTCTGGTATGAGAGAAAAAAAGATATGTTTTCCCTGGAATAAGCTGATCTACCGGAACTTCTTTGATGCCCAGCAGGATATCACAACGCTCCATATTCTCTGTAATCTCCACTCCGGCCATGGCATATTCTTTATCGGAAAAACAACGGTTTTCTGAAGTTTGGGCCAGAATATTAACTGAAGGAACATTTTTTTGAATCCATTTACATTGAGCCGGAGTTAAAGCAACACGGTTATCTGCGGGCACTTTGCCCTCCCTGATGAGTCCAATATTTATCATACAGCAGCCAATCTTTAAAAGTGAACAAAAATAACCTTTTAGTTTACAGGGAGATGGCCTGATTTTATGATAAATATTATTGCCTGAGTTGCAGAGATTTACTAATATTGCAGCCCGATTGCAGTAAATCTGCTTTCCATCGCCCAGATGGCGGAATTGGTAGACGCGCTAGACTCAAAATCTGGTTATCGCAAGGTAGTGCAGGTTCGATTCCTGTTCTGGGCACAAAAAGACTCAATATAATATTGGGTCTTTTTTATTACATATAATTTTTTGAAATAAACGTTTTGTTATTCAAAGTGATTTTATTTGTAATTAGTTTTTTGAAAATTATCCCTAAATTATTGCCCGGATTTTCTTTCATACTTCAAGAATTTATTTGCCCAGGAAATAAAGTATTTAAAATTTGGGGCATCTGTATGTCCCCCATCATGCTGTCTCCACGCTAATTCACCATCCAATAAACCAGTAAGTACAGGCGGCATTTTC
>JAHEEX010000215.1 GCA_024640465.1 Sphingobacteriales bacterium
TTACCAATTTCTGAAGGAAGTGAGGATACAAGTATTTCCTGCCTGCCATTAACAATACGGATATTCTCTGCTCCAATGTAGGATTTACTCACTGTAAGTTCACCGTTGCCTTCGATCTGCCAGGTCTTATCATTGATGACAATAGACGATTGATTGAAATTCAGCCGGATTCCATCTTTCAGGTTTTGCATGGTAAAAGACAGGTTAGCAGAATTTTGAACCTGGTCTGTAGATGTGATAAGCGTGATCGCTGAAATATCCTTCGATGATTTAATGCTTAATTTGCTCGATGGTATCTGCAAACTGTCATTCATTACTATCATGCCTGCACTGGCCTCAATTTTCAGGCTATCCATGTTTCCTATTCCTTCCAGTTCAAAATCCCTGACCTCTTGCCTGTCAAAAGCGAGGTAGGGAATCTTGGCAGAAAGCAGGAACACTTTTTCATTGGTATTTATCCTGCCAGTGATGGTACTGTTATCCAGACCTCTGAGCTTTGTGTTCAGGAGGGGGAGATACTGGTCAATATTTTTAAGATCGGCACGAAATGTAAAATCCTGGTTAATGATCTGGGTGGCGGGTTCTTTAAAATAGATCGGGTAATACTTGCTCAAATAAGCATTGATGGTTTTGGGGAGATCACGTATTGTGAAAATGCCATTGACAGATATATAAATATCACTGTTGGATATTTCTATCTGTTTACTGCCATCAACCCTCATGGAATAAAGATTGAGTGTGTCGAAAACATATACCTGTCCTTTGGTGGTCAGAGCCACATCATATAAAGATGCTTCTCCAATAAATTCATCAACGGTCTTTCCTTTAAAGTTCAGCCGGAATTTACCCAGCACATTCATTTCCGTTTTGGCAATGTTGATCTCTTTAAGATTGCCTCTTTGAATATCAACCAGGAGGTTATATTCAGGTTCATCTGCGTTAAGGTTAAAGGAACCTTTTAAGGTAGCTTTAATATTGGGGTCATCTATAATGCCATCGCCGGTAAACTGTTTGTCTTTTAGGTTACCCGTTAGCGTTACATTCTGGTAAGTATAATCATTCCATTCGAAAGAATGTATGGTGCCATTGATCTCGGCCACAGCAGAACTTGGGTTGAATCCAGATCCGGTAAGGCCGCCGTTAAATGCAATCACACCAATATCGGTCCTGTCAAGTAATCTCCCCAGGTTGAAAGAAGCTGTTTCAACTTTGCCGGAATAGGAAGGAAGCCTGCCTTTAGGCAATTTCATATTTATGTCTGTCTTAACAGTGCCTAATGCAGTTTCCAGCGTACCAAAGGCAACAAAATCGCGGATAAAACCTGTGTATTTGCCCTTGAAGCGAACATAACCAAGTTCCGAAAGTTTTGGTTCGGTGATATCTTTTATAGCGGGTACAAAACTTACTGCATCGGTATAAGTGGTCCGGAAATCATTGGATTGAAAATCAATAAATGTTTTGTCAATATCGGGTAGTCCGGTTAAACGAATATCTCCATCAAGCCTGGTATCGTTTCCGTATTGCAGGTTGAATTTTTTTGCAGACAGGTTATCCACTGTTCCACTTGCATTTCCATTAACCCGTATTGTTTTGTTAAGGTCTTTAAGTTCCGGAGCAAAATATGCGATGTCAACAGAGCTTATGGAACTATTGATGAAATTGCCTTCCATCTTTACTTTATGCAGAAAGTCGCCCATGTCTGCATTAAAACTGTTATAACGCATTGCATAGTAATTAGACAGACGGCTATGGGGAGTGATAATTTCAAGATTCTTAAAGATCATGGCTTCCGGATAAAAGCTGAAATCTGATTTAAGTGATTTGACCGTAAATCCACTGCGTTCTTTAGTACTGATCTTAATATTAGCACTGATGGTATCTTTCTGCCAGCTTATATGTTCAATGGTTGCATTGATACTGGAAAATTGCAGGTGGTTTCCATCAAAATAGGGGAATGGCTGGCGTTCAGTTTGGATATCATTCTTAAATGTACCATTTACGAGGACCAGTTTATTGACCAGGATATCCCAGTCATCCGGATTCCATTTCAAACCTCCATCAATCGGTATTGCTGGCGCCGAGCGTTTTGGTTTTTTGGGTCTCTGACCCTCATAATCGTAAATGGCAAAATATGGATCAGTAAGGTCAAGCCTGTTAATGAATATCTTTTTCTTGTCGAAATTGATCTCATCTGCTTTCAGGTCCATATGGCTTAGACTTACCGTCATGTCCTGTCCGATCCATCCGTCTTTTTGTACAACCCGGACATTATTTAACTCAATACGCTTAAGTGATAAAGCAATGCCTGCTTTAGTGGTATCTTTCTCTTTAGGCCCGGAGAAAAAATCAACCAGGAACTGGTAATTCCAGACGGAGTCTCTGCGATGTACATTTATGACCGCACTGTCCAGGCCAATATACTGGAGCTCGGCTTCGTTTTTGAAAAAGAACCAATCAGTAATGGATACCTTAACCGCACCTGCATAGAGCAGTGTATCCTGGTTCCTGTCTTTAACAAGGGTGCCTTCCATGTAAAGCCTGTTGAAAAGGGAAAGGCGGACCCTTTTTATATCAATCTGGGTCTGAAGTGATTTTGAAAGCCGCTGAGTGGCCTGATGAACCAACAGGTTCTGTGCCCATTCTGTTCGTATAAGCATAGCAGATACCACAAGCAGTACGACTATTGTCAGCAGTAAGATTCCGGATATTTTCAGGATTTTTTTCAGGAACGGCCACTTTATGCTATAAAATTAGGTAAACAAGCTGGTTGCACAAACTTGACGGCCTTTATTAACGCTTTATATGGGCTAATAAAAAAAAGGTTCCGCAAAGAGGATGATTTTCCGGGCGGTATATAGCCCGCCTTTATTGAAAATCAGTCTTTACGGAACTTGAGATTGGCGCTTAAATCTTATATAAGTCAGCTGTTAATTAACAGCTCTTTGTTTAGTTTTTTCTTTTTGTGGGCCAATAATGCAAACTGGCGGTGACCATCCTGGGAGTGATCTGCGGACCGGAATCCCCGTCTACTATGGATCCCAATCCATGGGCATAGCCAACAGAAAATTGCATGAAGCGATTGAACTGGTATCCGGCATTGGCAACAAGGTTTGCTTCCATCCGGCCATAAGCATTGAATGCATATTTTATGGGTGAATCCTGGGTGCCTCCTGTTTTCCCTGTGATGGTCTCATTACCGGCAAGAGCAACCGAAAGTGAAGGACCGAACTGGAAAAAGAATCCCCTGTTTTCTTTGATGAGGTCATATTCCAGTAAAAGCGGTATTTCCAGGTAATGCATCTTCATTTTTATGGAAGCCGTATCAGTGTTATTATACTCAACTGTAAAATTCTTATAGGCATATTGCAACTGGGGGACGAAGTAAACATTTTTATCAAACGATACTTTCATCTGTGTGCCGAGGTGAATTCCACCTCCCCCGATAACATTTAGATCTTCACCATCTTTACTTACAGCCTTGGCATTTGTATAGTGTAGTCCTCCCTTAAATCCAAATTGCACCTGGGCTGTAACGATCATACTGCATAGCAACATGATGGGCAATAAGTATACGTGTTTTTTCATGTTAGACCTGTTTATTGAACGTAAGATTACTAAGAAAATGTAGCATCGGCAACCTGGTAAATACCGATTTCGATGAATTGGCTTAATCTTTCGTTTTTTGGCAAAGCTGACATGCTTTTTTACTGTGAAGCCAATATAAAAAGGTGTTTAACCTGTAGAAAAATCATGGTTGATTTTTTTTCATTTCTTCATTGAACTTTGCAGATTCGCCTGGAAGTATTGACAGATTTTGCCAATCGGAATTTTTTATCATTCGTGCGATATAAACAATCTGTCCTACATGATAGGGGTAATGGGCCAGTTGCCTGTTGATGGCATCAATAACAAAAAGTGGCTCAGACCGGATATGAATCTTTTTTAACAGGTCTTCTGTTGTAAGATCTTCCAGGGCAGAAAGAAAGCAAGTCCATCCTTCTTCCCATTCTTCCAGTAATGCAGAAACCGGAACCTCCTGTTCCTCAAATTCCAGATCCCTGTTCCTCCAGTCTTTTTCGCCGTCTTCCGTTAAAAAATTGGTCCACCTGCTCAGCATATTTCCAGACATATGCCGGATGATCACTGCTATGGAATTGGATGTTTCATTTGGTTTAAGGAAGAAATCTGAACCGGTTAACTGGTTTAAACTTTTATCACCCAGTTCTTTATAGTATTTCACTCTTTTAATGGCAGAGGCCAGAAATGTTTCGCCTACATTATTCATATCACAAATGTATTTATTGAACCTGTAAGGAATTTTGATTGTTAATATGCTTCTGCATCATCATCCCCCCGGTTGTCTCCAACCGCTTCAAAAACAAGCTTGTTTTTTTTGGGCCTGCTTATTTTGATTACTTCTGTTCTCCCTATCTGGCCACGTTTATTTACTTCATAGCCCATTGTTTTGAGGCTTTCTATAACCGGTTGGGGAAATGCATTTTCAACCATAATCATATCAGGCAGCCATTGATGATGAAATTTTGGTTTATTTACGGCGTCATCTGCAGATAAATTAAACTCCAGGATATTTAGGATGGTTTGAAGCACAGAAGTGGGAATGGTTGTTCCACCGGGGGTTCCTAAAACGATATAAGGTTTTTCATTACGGAGTACTATGGTTGGTGTCATGGAACTCAGCATTCTTTTCCCCGGCGCAATGGCATTGGCTTCTGCACCTACTGCCCCATACATATTGGGAACACCAGGCTTCACACTGAAATCATCCATTTCATTATTGAGTAAAAAACCTGCTCCCCCAACAACAGTCCTTGATCCATACCCACCATTTAGGGTAGTCGTCACCGATACTGCATTCCCCCATTGGTCGGCTACGGAAAGGTGCGTGGTTTCTTCGCTTTCTGCCTGGATATTTCCCGCTTTAATAAGGGAACTTTTACCTGCCTTACCAGGTTCGTAAGACTTCATTCTTTCTTTTAAATAATCATTACTCACGAGGGTCTTCACCGGTACTTTCACAAAATCTGCATCACCCATAAATTCTGCCCTGTCGGCATACGCACGTCGTTCTATTTCTGTTACAAGTTGCACCGAAGCGGGTGTTTGAAATCCCATTTTTGCGATATCCCTTGACTCAAGTATTTTCAAAGCTTGCTGAATGATCAATCCTCCGCTGCTTGGCAGGGGCATGGTGATGATGGTATAATCTTTATAAGGGAAGCGTATGGCTTCTCTTTCTTTTGCGGTATAATTCTTTAAGTCGTCATAAGTTATCAATCCTTTCCCCCTGTTCATTTCTTCCACAATTAATCTTGCCGTTTCGCCTTCATAAAAACCCTTTATTCCATTGTCGCGCACACGTTTTAATGTATTGGCCAGGTCTGTCTGTACCAGGGTATCCCCGGCTTTCCAGTTGTTATTGCGAACGAATGCACTGGGTTGGGTATTATTTTGAAGAAAGGCATTACGGGTATTGTTTAAGGAGGAGGCTTCTGCGGCAGTGATCACAAAACCTTTTTCAGCCAGATCAATGGCGGGTTGTATGAGTTCTGTAAATGTCAGTTTTGCATATTTATGCGAAGTAAATAAGCCGGCAATCGTTCCCGGGACTCCGCTGGCCAGATGCCCGCTCTGGCTCAATTGTGTACGTGCATTTCCTGCGCTGTCGAGGTACATATCCCGATGGGCTGCAGCCGGTGCCTTTTCCCTGTAATCAATTGCCAGGGTTTTCCCGGAAGAAAGGGAAGCTACCAGGAATCCGCCACCGCCAATATTACCGGCACCCGGATAAACTACCGCCAGCGCAAGTTGTGTAGCTATGGCGGCATCTATGGCATTGCCACCTTTGCGAAGTATATCCAGACCGGCCTTACTGGCAAGAGGATGGGCTGAAACCACTGCTCCTTTTGAACCGGTGGATTTTTTCTGGATGCTGTAATTATACGGACTGCTTATCTCCCTGCTTTGTTGCGAAAAAGCCGGTAGCGTAATTGCATAAAAGAAGAAGGATAACAGGGCAGTTCTTATACCTGGTTGGTAAGGTTTTTTTGTCATACATTAAAATTAACATAAAGGTTTATTTCCGAATGCGCATTTCCCATAAAATCATCTTCTTTGTTTATTTTCATGCCTTCATTTAAAATTTCCATCTTGATGAGACCAATTTTACTGGCTTTGGGTTTTTTTCTTCAATTAACCGCTTTTTCACAGCAAACACTTCAGTCACCCGAAAAATTCCTGGGTTATTCGCTCGGCTCAAGGTACACAAACCATTACCAGGTCGTACAATATTTTCAATCAGTAGCAGCTGCCCAGCCGGGTAAAGTGAAATTGGTGAACTATGGAAAGACATATGAAGGCCGGCCTCTGTTGCTGGCATTTATATCCACGGAAGAGAATATCCGGAACCTGGAATCCATCAGGATAAATAACCTTCGACTGGCTGGCCTGTCGAAAGATAAAATAGCCCCTACAGAAACAACTCCTGTGCTGGTTTGGCT
>JAHEEX010000216.1 GCA_024640465.1 Sphingobacteriales bacterium
GCAGTCGGACCCCTCTCTTTAAAAAAGAGAGGGGAACAGCCAACAGCCTTCCACTTTTATTCATAAAGCGAACTAAATTTTATAAGGAATAGTAGAACCGAGGGGCTGTTTGGCCCCTCTCTTTTTAAAGAGAGGGGCAGGCCACGCCTTGGCGTGGACGGGGTGAGTCTATTTGCGGTTAAGCTTAGAGATATTTCTTTATTTCCGCCACCAATTCCGTTTTCGTGATCGGGCTGCCCATGATTTTATTGTACGCTATCGCATCAACGAAATACTGGTCGCGAATGATCTTAACCAACTGACCATTATTGATCTCCGGAATAATTACTTTATCAAAATTTTTCAGGATATCCCCCAGGTTTTTAGGGAATGGCCTGATATAACGGAGATGCGCATGCGAAACTGAATGTCCGGCCCCCTGTAATTCCGCGCAGGCACTCTTGATAGAACCATATGTTGATCCCCAGCCTAAGATCAGGATCTTTCCTTTTTCGGGTCCGCTATCGAGTTTTTGCAGGGGTATATAATCTGCTATTTTATCCACCTTGGCCTGCCTGGTCTTCACCATGTGCTGGTGGTTATCAGGATCGTAACTTACATTACCCGTAATATCCTGTTTTTCCAGTCCGCCGATCCGGTGTTCCAGTCCCGGTGTGCCGGGGATGGCCCAGGGTCTGGCGAGTTTTTCATCACGCAGGTAAGGTTTCAGTTGTGTTTCACCTTCAGCCAGTTCTTTTTTAAATTTAACGGTGATGGCTGGCAGGTCCTCCGACTTTGGAAATTTCCATGGTTCTGCGCCATTGGCGATATATCCATCGCTCAGGAAGATCACAGGCGTCATATGTTGAACAGAGATTCGTGCGGCTTCGTACACAGCTTCAAAACAATCACTTGGCGTAGATGCGGAAACAATCGGCATCGGGCAGTCGCCATTACGTCCATAATAAGCCTGCATCAGGTCGCTTTGTTCCGTTTTGGTGGGTAAGCCGGTTGAAGGGCCGCCCCGCTGAATATTACAAATAATGAGCGGAATCTCTAACATCACTGCCAGACCCATCGCTTCTGATTTCAGGGCAATACCCGGACCGGATGTAGTTGTTACGGCAAGGGCCCCGCCATAGCTGGCACCTATTGCAGATGCGATACCGGCAATTTCATCTTCTGCCTGGAAAGTGCGTACGCCAAATGCCTTGTATTTGCTGAGGTCGTGTAAAATATCTGATGCGGGTGTAATGGGATAAGACCCCAGGAAAAGGGGAAGGCCGCTTTTTTGGGAAGCAGCGATCAGTCCGTAAGAAACAGCCTGGTTACCCATAATGGACCTGTATGTACCCGGCTCCATTTTGGCTTTTTCCACTTTGTAGCGGGTAGTGAAGGTTTCGGTTGTGTCTCCAAAATTAAAGCCGGCCTGGAGTGCTTTTATATTACTGTTCAGGATTTCATCTTTCTTGCCAAATTTCTCATTCAGGAACTGGAGGGTGCTGTCCATGTCGCGGTTATACATCCAGTAAAGGAATCCAAGCACGAACATATTTTTAGCACGGTCTTTTTCTTTCATGCCCATCGCGATATCCTTCAAAGCCTCCCTGGTCATTTTGGTTACATCCATTTTAATGACCTCGAAACCACCCAGGCTATCGTCTTCGAGAGGGTTAACACCTTCCGGATAATTGGCCAGCCTTAAGTTTTTAGCATCAAAGCCATCTGTATTGGCAATGATCCGGCCGCCTTTTTTTATTGATTTCAGGTTGGTCTTCAGTGCCGCAGCATTCATGGCCACCAGTACATCGCACTCATCGCCGGGAGTAAATACCTGGTTGCTCGAAAAGCGGAGCTGATATCCACTCACGCCGGGAATAGTTCCCTGTGGCGCCCTGATCTCGGCAGGAAAATCGGGGAAGGTTGCCAGGTCGATGCCCAACATGGCTGTGTTATTGGTAAACTGGCTTCCTGTCAGCTGCATCCCATCTCCACTGTCGCCGGCAAATTTGATCACTACGTCCTGTAAGACTTCTTCTTTCCTGTTCATGATACCTGGTAATTTGTGTAAAGTTAAAGGGTCTTTTAATCTAACATGCAGTTTACGGATTTTATCGCTAACCGAGCAAAGCAAGCTGCATAAAAAAAGAGAAATACAACCTTTTAAACATATTTTTTGTCATTAAGATGCGTTTATTCGATGCTATATTTGTTTTTTTATATTTTGTAGACAAATCCTTAATTATATGTTCAATTTTAAATCAGGAAATCCTGCCCTAACAGAAAAGCTTTTTCAAAAATCACAAGTTGCATCACTGGAAAATACCATGACGGTAAGAGGAACCATGAATAAGTTCGGGTTTCTATTCCTGATGGTGATGGCTACCTCCTTTTATACCTGGAATGCCTTTATGGGCGGTCAAAATGTAACAGGCCTTATGATTGGTGGCGCTATCGGCGGACTGATCATCGCATTCATTATTATATTCAAGCAATCATGGGCTCCTTTCCTGGCCCCGGCCTATGCATTAATGGAAGGTCTTTTTGTGGGTGGTATTTCGGCTGTTATGCATGCTGCATTTGCAGAGAAAGCACCTTACCTGATCATGCAGGCAGTTGCATTGACATTTGGAACCATCATTGCCATGTATTTTTTATACCAGTTTCGAATCATACAGGCAACTGAAAGGTTTAAGTCGATTGTCATCACAGCAACCATGGGTATTGCCATTTTTTACCTTATCGCCTTTGTATTGCGGTTTTTTAATATTGAAATCCCATTCCTGCATGAAGGTTCCATGTTTGGCATCCTGTTTTCATTAGCCGTAGTTGTTATAGCTGCCATGAACCTGATCCTTGATTTTGATATGATTGAACAGGGTTCTGCCCATGGCGCTCCAAAATTTATGGAATGGTACGGCGCTTTTGGATTGCTGGTTACCGTAGTATGGTTATATATAGAAATCCTGCGCCTGCTGAGTAAATTAAACAGCAGGAACTAAAGGTTCCCCATCGTATTTTACCCCGTAAAGCCACCTGTTTTTCGACAGGTGGCTTCTTTTTGTCGCTGAACCGGCTTGCAGGTGCGGGTGTATGGATGTTAACTTTGCTATATCAATTTTCTGTAAGAAACCCCGGTACGGGTTAATAAGAAAAGGGGACTTACAGAAAGAAATCCATACAAATGAAAACAAGTCAATCAAACATCGTTTACACACTTATCCTGTCTGCCCTTTTTTTTGCAATTAAAGCGCAATCCCAGGATTCAACCCCCACAGACACAACCAAAGTACTGCCGGTAGTTCCTTTTTCCATGACAGTTGTATTTGTGGAATTTGACATTACCGCAAAACCAAATGGTAATCAGATTACCTGGTCTACCATCCTGGAGGCTAACCTCGGTAAATATGAAATTCAAAGAAGTACGTCGAATCAATCTTTTGAAACCATTGCCACCATTCAGGCAAAGGGAAGTAATTCGGTTACGGTTAATTATACATATACGGATACAAAACCACTGACCGGAAAAAATATATACCGGTTGAAAATGGTGGATACCAGGAATGGCGTACAGTATACCGCAAATAAAATAATAAATGGAGATATGCAGGCAATGGAAATACAAGGATTTCATGCTTATCCAAATCCTGCCAGGCCAGGAACTGCATTAACACTCAATGTCAATAACCCTGGAAAATATGCAGTGAGGATAATTAATTTGACTGGTAAAATCATGTATACAGCCAGGGTGGTTAATGCTCACCTGTCTCCACTGAATGTACAAGTTCCGGCCAGCTTTTCTACAGGTATGTATGTAATTGATATTACTGAAGAAGAGAGCAGCAATCATTATCAGCAAAAACTTATCATACAATAATATTACACACAGGATTAGAAAAAAGGAGCTGCTGTAAAAGGCAGCTTTTTTATTTGTTCTGGACATACTTTAAATCTGTTATAATGTAGTTTTCTTGAATTCAGAAAGATAATGTTTGTAATTAAGTCAATAGGATTGAGTATTTAGAACGCAAAGCTTTAATGCCAAACGATTTGACTTAATTATCCTGTTGAAAAAAATATGAATGAAATTATGCCACCTGTGCAAGCGAAAAAGACTGCATACATCCTCCCCCTAAAACCTTAGTATGTGGTAAGCTCGAAATTCACCCCCTCCAGAGGGGGACATTACTTCTCCAATTCTTTCCTAAAAAAATTTCAACGATCACTTGTTAATAGAACATTGCAGAGAAGGGCTGTTATGTCCCCCTCTGGAGGGGGTGAACCGAGGAGGGGTTGTAGTATGAAACTGAAGGGGGAGGACTATGCTTAATTGTCAATGTGGTATATATCTAACCAACCCTGTAGCTACATTGCAAATGTTAACTAAATAGGTAATCAAATAAGTCAAATTCCTTTTTAGTGCTCTATTCGATGAATGCACTTTTTGTTTCGATGACTGATTTCGCTACTCGTAATTACACCATTAATTTTACATCAGTAATAGTAGGATTACGCAGGGCTGGAAATAAGAAACATTACTTTAAAAAACTTCCTGATCGGATTATAATTTTGCACGGATGGTTTTAGGACAAGTGCCGGCGGCTTAAAAACTGCCGGTTTTTTTGTGCCAATAATTTAACCGTTAAGTTGCAAAGACAACAAGGAGAAATCAATTAACCAGGCTATTCGACGATTGTGCTTTTTGCTTCGATGACTGATTTCATATTACGTAAAATCGCTATTAGTTTTACATCATCAACCGTAGGAAAAGCGCGAAAGATGTTAAGTGTGTATACGGGATCAGAAAATAAAAACCCTTAGCGGAAAGATATAAAACACGGATGGTTTTAGGACAAATACCGGCAGCGTAAAAACTGTCGGTTTTTTCTTTTTATATCAGGGAGTTTAACAAAAAATTTTGCAATGCTGAAAGGATAATTACTACTATGATGTGTATTCGATTAATGTGCTTTTTACTTCGACGACTGATTTCATATTACGTAAAATCGCTATTAGTTTTACATCAGCAACCGTAGGAAATGAACGAAGAATATACAGTGGTAATACGGGATCAAAAAAATAAAACCCTTAGCGGAAAGATATAAAACACGGATGGTTTAGGACAAGTGCCGGCAGCCTAAAAACTGCCGGTTTTTTTATGCCATTAATTTACCTGCCATCACCATCCAGCAGGTTACCTAAGCCGCCCAGGATACTGCCTTCCTCTTTTCGGTTAAAGGATCCATAAGCGAGGATACGGCTGGCCAACCGGCTTACAGGAAGTGTTTGTATCCAAACCTTACCAGGGCCCTGTAAAGTGGCAAAGAAAAGACCTTCACCCCCAAAGATGGAATTCCGGATCCCCCCAATAAACTGGATGTCAAAATTGATCTCCTGGGTATAAGCTACCACACAACCGGTATCAATTTTAATAATTTCACCAGGCTGTAAACTACGTTCGAAAACATGACCACCTGCATGCACAAAAGCCATTCCATCGCCTTCCAGTTTCTGCATAATAAACCCTTCTCCACCAAAAAGGCCAGTGCCCAGTTTTCGCTGCAACGCTATCCCTACACTGACTCCTTTAGCGGCACAGAGAAAGGCATCTTTCTGGCAGATGAGCCTTCCGCCAAGTTGTTGCAGGTCCATAGCAATGATCTTACCAGGGTAGGGGGATGCAAAGCTTACTCTTTTCTTTCCCTGGCCGGTATTTGTATAAGCTGTCATAAATAAACTTTCGCCGGTCAGCAACCTCTTGCCGGCTGAAAAAAGTTTACCTAATACACCTGACTGTTGTTGTACAGATCCATCGCCGAAAATTGTTTGCATGGTAATACCATCATCCATCAACATAAAGCTTCCCGCCTCCGCAATGGCTGTTTCGGATGGATCGAGTTCAACTTCTACATATTGCATTTCTTCACCGATGATTCGGTAGTCTATTTCGTGGTTACTGCGGGTTGTTGAATTACTCATTGTAGAAATAATTAAAAAAGTAAAATAAAATTAACCGCTAAGAAGCAAAGGTAAGGTTCCGGGTTAAAAAAATTAGTTGTCAGAAAATCGCTTTTGAGGCTGATTCTGACAACTAACAACTATCACTAACAACTTGTATTTCTATGCTTTTAGTTCCGGCTTCTCCTTTGGCACTCCGTTCCATACCGGCCTTCCTCTCAGGTATCTTACGCCATAGACTATGCCTGTTAAAATAAAAAAGAACGGACCCAGCAATCCAAAGAAAGATACCCAGCGGCCATGGAAAAAGCTGCTCATGGGGCGCTTTAATCTTTCTGCGATCAGGTACATGGTAGGTACCATCAGCAGGGTCATGAAAAAGGCAAACATCAGTCCCCAGATAATCGTCCAGGCAAGTGGTTCCCAGAATACTGCGTTGTCACCGCCAAAAAAGATATGTGGGTTCCAATCGGTAAAGAGGGTTATGAAATTGATGTTCAGTCCAACTGCCAGTGGAATTAAAGCCAGTATCGCGGCCAGGGCGGTAAGCAAAACAGGTACGATACGGGTTTT
>JAHEEX010000056.1 GCA_024640465.1 Sphingobacteriales bacterium
TCACATCATTTTCTTTTATAAAATTTTTTAAAAAATGGCAAGTAAAATCAAAGTTGCAAATCCCGTTGTAGAACTCGATGGTGATGAAATGACACGCATCATCTGGAAATTCATCAAAGACAAACTGATACTCCCCTATCTTGATATTGACATTAAGTATTATGACCTTGGAGTGGAATACCGCGATGAAACCAATGACCAGGTAACCATTGACGCAGCAAATGCAATTAAGCAATACGGTGTGGGTATCAAATGTGCTACCATTACACCTGATGAAGACAGGGTAAAAGAATTCAACCTCAAACAAATGTGGAAGAGCCCAAATGGCACCATCAGGAATATCCTGGATGGTACCGTTTTTCGTGAACCCATTGTTATCAAAAATATCCCCCGATTGGTAACTACCTGGGACAGACCAATCATTGTTGGCCGTCATGCTTTCGGCGACCAATACCGGGCAACTGATTTTGTAGTACCGGGCAAAGGGAAACTCACCGTAAAATTTGAAGGTGAAGATGGTAAAGTGATTGAACATGAAGTTTACCAGTTCAAAGGTGGCGGGGTTGCCATGGCCATGTACAATACTGATGAAAGCATCCGTGGTTTCGCCAGCAGTTGTATGAATATGGCGCTGCAAAAAGCCTGGCCTCTCTA
The DNA here is from genome assembly GCA_024640465.1 of Sphingobacteriales bacterium. GTDB lineage: Bacteria > Bacteroidota > Bacteroidia > Chitinophagales > Chitinophagaceae > Pollutibacter. The sequence continues at coordinate 655 of JAHEEX010000056.1, forward strand.
CCTGAGTACTAAAAACACCATTCTTAAAAAATACGATGGTCGTTTTAAAGATATTTTCCAGGAAGTATTTGAAGCTGATTTCAAAACCAAATTCGAAGCTGCCGGAATTACTTACGAACACAGGCTTATTGATGATATGGTTGCCAGTGCCATGAAATGGAATGGTGGTTTTATCTGGGCTTGTAAAAATTATGATGGTGATGTGCAGAGCGATTCAGTTGCCCAGGGTTATGGCTCACTTGGATTAATGACATCCGTACTGGTTACACCAGACGGTAAAACGATGGAAGCAGAAGCCGCACATGGTACCGTTACGCGTCACTATCGCGAACATCAGAAAGGTCGCCCAACGAGCACCAATCCTATTGCATCGATCTTTGCATGGACAAGGGGGCTGGCGTTCCGCGGCAAGCTGGATAATAACCAGGCGCTGATAGATTTCAGCCTTGCACTCGAAGCAGTTTGCATTGAAACGGTTGAAAGCGGCAAAATGACCAAGGATCTGGCAGTATGTATCTATGGCAATAAGGTGAATCATGGTGAACATTATTTATACACCGAGGAATTCCTGGATGCCATTGATCAGAATTTAAAGAAGAAACTTTCCTGATTAAAAAGGCCGGGCAACCCGGTCTGACTGTCGCCGTCTGACCGATGGCTGTTTAGAGTTGTTAACAGAGTTGGTTCGATTTAATACTCTTTACTTGTCAGCCCGGGGACGGTCAGACAAGTTTCCGTATTAATCCCTTAGTGGTGAAATGTGATGACTGAAAAACTTCAACAATTAGCCAAAGTACTGGCTGGCGATCTGTTTATTGATCAGCAAATGCGTATCCTGTATGCAACGGATGCCTCTGCCTATCGGGAATTGCCACTTGCTGTTGCGATTCCAAAAACAATTGAAGACATTCAACAACTCATACGTTTTGCACGCCATGAAAAAACTTCACTCATTCCCCGTACCGCAGGGACTTCATTAGCAGGACAAGTAGTAGGCAATGGAATTGTTGTTGATGTTTCAAAGCACTTCAATAAAATAATAGAAATAAATACTGAAAAAAAATGGGTGCGGGTACAGCCAGGTGTTGTACGTGATGAACTTAATATGTTCCTCAAACCACATGGCCTTTTCTTCGGACCGGAAACCTCTACCGCCAATCGTGCCATGATCGGCGGAATGGTAGGTAATAATTCCTGCGGTTCCAATTCAGTTGTATACAGAAGTACGCGGGAACATTTATTGGAAGTGAAATCGTTTTTAAGTGACGGTTCCGAAGCAGTTTTTAGTTCACTGGATATAGATTCCTTTCATGCTAAATGCGAAGAGAAATCATTAGAAGGAGATATCTATCGTAAAGTGCGTTCGATGCTAAGCAATTACGATAACCAGGTAGAAATTCGGAAAGAGTTCCCCCGTAAAAGCGTGGAAAGAAGAAATACCGGGTATGCTATAGATGTACTACTGGACAGTGCGCCATTTACCGCCGGCGAGCCGGATTTTAATTTCTGTAAACTGATTGCCGGTTCTGAAGGAACACTTGCTTTCATCACCGAAATAAAACTCAACCTGAATGAACTCCCTCCAAAGGAAACAGGTTTGCTTTGTGTACATTTTAATTCGATAGACGAATCATTACGTGCCAATCTTATTGCACTGAAATATAAACCCAGTGCGAGTGAATTGATTGACCATTACATCCTGGAATGCACGAAGGATAATCGTGAGCAAATGAAGAACCGTTTCTTCGTACAGGGCGATCCCGGTGCCATCCTGGTGGTAGAATTTTGCCGGTCAAACAGGGAAGAAATAGTTGAATTAGCTAAGCAGGTTGAATCAGATATGCGTGCGGCCGGCCTCGGATACCATTTCCCATTATTATTTGGTGAAGACACTAAAAAGATCTGGACCCTGCGCAAAGCCGGTCTTGGCCTTTTAGGCAACCTACCCGGAGATGACAAGGCTGTTCCGGTAATTGAAGATACTGCAGTAGATGTAAATGATCTTCCGGCATATATCCGGGACTTTAATGATATCCTCAAAAAGCATGGACTATACTCCGTTCACTATGCCCATGCCGGTTCCGGCGAATTGCACTTACGCCCCATCATAAACCTCAAAACAAAAGAAGGTAATAGATTATTCCGAATTATTGCAGAAGAGATCGCCACCCTCGTAAAAAAATATAATGGTTCATTAAGTGGAGAACATGGGGATGGCAGATTAAGAGGTGAGTTTATTAAACAAATGGTAGGTGAAAAAAACTACAAACTGCTGAAAGAAATAAAAGAAGTATTTGACCCGCAGCACATTTTCAATCCTGGCAAGATAGTAGATACACCGCCGATGGATACCATGCTGCGGTATACACCAGGCCAGCAAACACCCGCTTTCGAAACTGTTTTCCGTTTTCATAAACAGGATATCCTGCAACATGCGGAACAATGTAACGGCTCTGGCGATTGCCGGAAATCGCATCTTTCCGGAGGAACGATGTGCCCATCGTTCATGGCTACCCGAAATGAAAAGGATTCAACACGTGCCCGTGCGAATATCCTGCGTGAGTTCCTGACCCATTCAGAAAAAATAAACCGCTTTGACCATCAGGAGATTTATGATGTAATGGACCTCTGTTTGAGTTGCAAAGGTTGTAAAAGCGAATGCCCGTCAAACGTTGATGTGGCAAAATTAAAAGCCGAATTCCTTCAGCATTATTATGATGCACATGGCGTTCCATTCAGGTCGCAACTCATTGCACGCTTCAGTGCTTCCGCAAGACTGGGTTTACTGGCACCAGCTATATATAATTTTATGATGACCAACCCTGCCATCAGTAAAATGATTAAAAGCGTGGTAGGATTTGCAGCAGACCGCTCAATGCCTACCCTGCACGGGTTTACTTTACACAGCTGGTATACAAAACACCAGAAAAGCAAAAAGCATATTGGAACAACTAACAGGAAAAAGGTATATCTTTTTTGTGATGAGTTTACCAATTATAATGACACATCAATTGGTATCAAAGCCATCCAATTATTAGAGCATCTTGGCTATGAGGTTGAAATTCCTGCTCATGAAGAAAGTGGCCGCAGCTGGTTGTCAAAAGGCCTTCTCCGCGAAGCAAAGAAAATCGCCAATAAAAATATTTCCCAGCTCAGTCCGCTGATCTCTGCTGAAACACCACTCATTGGCATAGAACCCTCAGCCATACTCACTTTTCGGGATGAGTATCCTGACCTGGCTACAAATGAAAACCTGGCTGCTTCAAGGTCACTGGCAGAAAATGTGTTTTTAATTGATGAATTCCTGTCCAGTGAAATTGAAAAAGGAAATATAAAAAAAGAACAGTTCAGTTCTGATACAAAGAAAATTATCCTTCATGGCCATTGCCAGCAGAAAGCATTATCATCTGTAGCTCCTTCCGTTAAAATACTCTCATTGCCTGCCAACTATACTGTTGAAACAATACCTTCCGGCTGTTGCGGCATGGCTGGTTCTTTTGGCTATGAAAAGGAACATTTTGATTTGTCGATGAAAATTGGTGAACTGGTTTTATTCCCAACGATACGAAAACAAACCCCGGAAACAATAGTTGCCGCTCCCGGCACCAGTTGCCGTCACCAGGTAAAAGACGGGACAGGAAAAAAAGCTTTGCATCCGGTGGAGATTCTTTGGGATGCTCTGATCAAATGAATTTATCATTAGACGTTCAGTTTAAATTTCAGAACTTCCAATATTGGTGGGCAATCCATCAAGGCTTGTCAGATTATTATCTTGTATATATTTTTTCAGTCCCTCTTCTCCTTTTTTCTGCGCCCAATCAAAATGAATATCCCTTTCACCTCTATATTCAAAAAACGGTACACCAAAACCACAGGAAGTCTGCACCAGGTCAATATCAGCAACTATGATTTGCCTTGTACTCGGATAAATGGTAAAATGAGTTGCATATTTTTCCCATTCAGCAGAATCGGATAATACAGTGTATCCCTTTCCATATAAACGAATAATATTAGGTGTTTCATCAAATGAACAAAACATGAAGGTAATGCGTCCATTTTCCAAAGTATGTGCCGATGTTTCATTACCACTGCTGATCAGGTCCATATAAGCAACCTTGTGTTCCGACAAAATTCTAAAGCAATCCAGTCCCTTAGGCGAAAGATTAACCCGGCCATCTTTACTAAGGGGTGCGGTGGATACAAAAAAAATGTGCTGATTTTTGATAAATTCCTGGTGTGCGGGCTTGATGGAATCGTGAAATTTGCCCATAATTAAATTCATTTTAAAACAACAAAGGGAAGATGAATGGCGAAATTTTTTGGCCTTAGTGCTTTGCGGTTAAATATGTAAAAAATACCCAGCTTCACAAAAATTTTTGGCGTGTGGGAGTGGACTGTACTGGATTCGAACCAGTGACCCCTACTCTGTCAAAGTAATGCTCTAAACCAACTGAGCTAACAGTCCGAAAAACTTTACAAATGTAAGATTCCAAATCTTTACCGCAAAGAAACAAAGATTCTAACGCTTACTTCTTGTTCCTGCGGGCAATTTCTTTTCTGATTAAACCAAGCTCCCTTCCCGTCTGCCCGGCCACAGAGCTATTCTCCTGAGCCCGCCGCATGAGGTAAGGGATCACATCTTTGATTGGCCCAAAGGGAAGGTACTTGCTTACACTGCAATTTGCTTTTGCAAGATTGAAGGTAATATTATCACTCATTCCAAATAACTGTGAAAAATGGACATGAGGATGATGATGTGAAAGCCCTTTCTGATCAAGTAATTGAGTAGTAAGTAAATTGCTGTATTCATTATGTGATGCAACAATGAAAGCAGTCTTTTCAATATGATCTACACATACTTTCAAGGCTTCATTATAATCCCTATCCGTGGATTCTTTATCTGGTTGTATGGGCGAAGGATACCCTTTTTCAACTGCACGCTCCCTTTCTTTTTCCATATATGCTCCCCTAACGAGCTTCATACCCAATACAAAATTTCTTTTCTCTGCAGCTTCAACAGAGTCTTTGATAAAAGCAAGACGGTCATGACGGTATAATTGAGCGGTATTATACACCACAGCTTTTTCTTTATTGAACTGGTCCATCATCAGCATTGTGAGCACATCCACCGGATCCTGTATCCAGGTTTCCTCTGCATCCACCAGTACACCAACATTTTTAGCAGCAGCAACATTACATATCTTTAGCATACGGTCGTGCACCCTGTTCCACTCTGACTTTTCTTCATCAGTTAGTGATTCTAATGCATGTGTATAGCGTTTCATCAAAGTACCGGCATGGGCATCAACTGAATGGTCTAATTTTTCCAGTAAACCAGAACGGGCAATTCCGGTTACCTTAATACTCATGAAGGGTATATTCGGCTGTGTGGCGGCATAATTGATGACACGGATAAATTCCTCACAGGCATGGTCAAACGCTGCTTCACTGCTCTCCCCGCCTTCTACGCCATAGTCAAGAATTACTTCGACACCATATTCCCCTAATTTTTTGGCTACAGGTGCAGTTTGTTCCAGTGTTTCACCTCCTACAAACTGCGAAAAAATTGTTCCGCGAATAATACCATTTATGGGAAGACCAGTCTTTATGGCCCAGGTAGTAGCTTTAATCCCAAAATTCACCAGCGACTGGTAACTCATTGATGAAAATAAAAAATTGGCTTTTTTTAGTTCTTTATCGCTCTTATAAGCAAATGCATTCTCCGTGTTATCGAAAGAAATGGCGGGGTGGGTAGTATCCATGTGGAAAATCGTTGGTATGTGCAAAGATAAGTTTAGGAAGTCTTACCGCCAAGTTGCAAAACAATTCTTCATCTTTTATATAGCGACCTGTTTTTCTATCTTTTGATGCTATTTTGCATATTTTCAGACTTCTTATATTTCATTTTCGACTTTCGATTTTCCACTTTCCATTTCCTAAATCGCCTGATGATTAAATGGCTGTAGCACCATTTCACTCACTACCCCGCTTGCTGGCTGCTGGCATAAAAACCAGATAGCACGTGCGGCTTCTTCAGAACGAATCATCTTGTCTTTTTGCACCCTCAGGTCGATGGTATCCCAGAATGGTGAATCCACACCTCCGAGGAATAAATTGGTAATCCTTATTTCGGTCCTTTTGAGTTCTTCCCGGATACTTTGCATCATGCCAACTAATCCGTATTTACTAGCGCTGTATGCCGCTGCACCAGACATAGGGACTTTGCCCAGCACCCCTGGAATATTAATGATGAGTCCCTTTTTTGCTTCTTTCATTGCGGGAAGGAAAGCTTTTACCAATAGAAATGACCCAACAAGATTGGCATTAAGGGTCAGGGTAAATTCCTGCAGGCTTAATTGTTCGATAGGTTTGATAATCCCAAGTCCGGTCGCATTGATCAGGATATCCAATGCGCCTGAGTGAAGGCTGATTTTTTCCGCCATACTATTTACAGCCTGCTCATTGGTAATATCTGTAATGAATAAGCGATTTTCCGGGACTTGGAGGGATTCAGCCAATTCGCTTAACTGGTCAGCCTTTCTGCCGGATAAAAATAATTCTGCCCCACTGGCAGCCAATAATTTTGCAGCTTGCGATCCAATCCCGCCTGTAGCGCCAACAATTAAAATTTTCTTATGGTTGAGCCTTTCCATAGTATGCGTTTTCATAATAAACATTAGTAGCATGCCTTTGTTTAAAATAAGCGAATGAATATGTTTATTAACCCCCGAAAGCAGATACTAAAAATGGCCTAAAATGAAAAAACCCTGGAACAGAATAAACATACCTGTCTACAGTGTAAGCAGTCAGTATGGTCAAAAACATAATATGCATATCTGCACCTATGTATCCGCAGTGAGTATGCAACCCAAACGATTTATGGTAGCTCTTTTCAAAGGTAGCCTTACCCTTGAAATGGTTGAAAAAAACCGCCATTTTGTATTACAGCTGCTGGAAGAAAAACAATACCGGCTGGTGGATCTGCTGGGCCGTAAGAGTGGAAGGAATATTGATAAAATTGAATTGCTTAAAAAAAGAAAGGCAACAACTGATTGGAAAAATTTCATCGTACTGCAGGATGCACTTGCCTGGATGGAATTAACGGTCATCTTATCCATTGATGCCGGGGACCATGTCATGATGCTTTGCGATCTTGCTTCAGCAAAAAATGTGTGGGAAGGAAATCCATTAACACTGGATACATTGCGCGAAAAGAAACTTATCAGGATTTGAATTATTAAATATTAATAAAAAAGTTGACGGTTTACAGTTGACCGTTAACAGCCAACTGTAAACCGTCAACCGGCTACTTTTAAATCCGATATACATATTACTTAGGTAACAATACACTGTCAATCACGTGTACAACGCCATTGGTGCCTTTCAGGTCAGCCGCAGTAACATGTGCAGATTTACCATTGGCATCTGTGATCATTACCTTATCACCCATCATGGTAATGGTTAATTTTTGTCCATTAACAGTAGTAACTTCTGCTTTTCCTTTACCTTTTTTTATGGCAGCAACAACATCACTTGCCATCAGATTCCCTGCAACAACATGATAAGTAAGGATGCCTGCCAGTTTGCTTTTATTCTCAGGCTTCAACAAAGTTTCAACCGTTCCCGCTGGCAATTTTGCAAAGGCATCATTGGTTGGAGCAAATACAGTGAATGGTCCTTTTGATTTTAAGGTCCCAACAAGGTCGGCCGCTTTAACTGCTGCAACTAAGGTTGTATGCGCTGGAGAACCGATTGCAATATCAACAACATCTTTACCCTGGGCAGATACTGAAGCTGCACTTACAAGCAAAACAACAGCCATAAAAAATCCTGATACAATTTTTTTCATAATTTTTTTTGTTTAGGATAATAAGAACATGAAAAGCAAATAAGAGTTTGAAAAAAAGAACTGGTTAATGAAGATTTAACAGTCGTAGAAACTTTTGAAATGATAAGACAAAAAGAATAAACAGAACTCCCTTCTGAACGAGGAAATTTTCAAAAGACTTAAAAAGATAATTCGTACGCTAATCCTGCAAAAAAAATAATCTTACCCAATCCTTCAGCCCGAAATGTTTTATCTTAGCAACCTTATGAAAAGTAGAATTTCACATACAGAGATCTTCAAACTGGCCATTCCTATGGAGCCTTTTGTAATTGCCACTGAAGTATCCACCATTGCACAGAATACTTTTTTACGGATTCATACAGAAGACGGCTTAACAGGCATGGGAGAATGCTCAGCATTCCCGATGCTTGTTGGCGAAACCCAGGCAACTTGCTTTGAAGTAGCCAAAGACCTGGCCCGTCTCATAAAAGGAAAATCCGCCCTGGAAATAGCTGAGAGAATGAAGGAAATGCAGGCTTTCCTGGCATTCAATACAACCATTAAAAGTGCTTTTGATATTGCCATGCATGATATCTCTGCGAAAGAAAAAGGAATTCCTTTGTATAAATTCCTGGGGGGCACTAAAAAGAAGATCGTAACAGACCTGACTATAGGCATTGGCGAACCCGTTAAAATGGCGGAAACTGCAGTGCAGTATGTTGAGAAAGGGGTAAAAACAATCAAAATAAAACTGGGTAAAAAAGGCGTTGAAGATATAGAAAGAGTCAGATTGATTCGCGAAGCTGTTGGCGCTTCTATACATTTACGTATTGATGCCAACCAGGGTTGGGACTATGATACTGCAGTAATGGCATTAAATGCATTGGAACCTTATAACGTTGAGTTCTGTGAACAACCCATTCACCACGATTATGATTACCTGCTGCCGGCACTTCGCAAACAATCACCCATAAAGATTATGGCGGATGAAAGTGTATTTAATCATTTTGATGCCATACAGTTGATCGAATCTGAATCATGTGATTATATCAATATTAAACTGGCTAAATCGGGCGGCATCCTGGAGGCAATTAAAATTGCTGATACGGCAAGGGAATATGGCATCCCATGTATGCTTGGCGGCATGCTGGAAAGCCGGCTTGCGTTAACAGCCAAAGTGCACCTGGCAATGTCCCACGACAATATCATTTTTTACGATCTGGATACCTGCCTGCTGGGCCAATTGGTTGACCCAGTTACAGGTGGGGCTGTATATAATTCATTCAACCTTGAGATTAGCGATGAACCGGGGATAGCTGCAGACATCGATCCTGCCTTCCTTGATCAGTGCGAAAAAATAACGATATAAGGAAGCTACATTTAATATTATATCGAAAACATTTTAACTAACTGTACATTCAAATCGAACTTATGGCATCAAAAAAAGCTTCAGAAAGTGAAATCATCATGACAGAACTGGTTCTTCCAAATGATACAAACCTGTTCGGAAACCTGATGGGTGGTCGACTGATGTATTGGATGGATATTGCCGCTGCATTATCTGCAAGCAAACATTGTAACGCTCCGGTTGTGACTGCGTCTGTTGATAACATCTCTTTTGAATCACCCATAAAACTCGGCAACGTTGTACATATTGAGGCCCGTGTCAGCAGGGCTTTTACCACCAGCATGGAAGTTCACCTGAATGTATGGGGTGAAGACCTGACACATCAATACAAATATAAAAGCAATGAAGCTTATTATACCTTTGTAGCGCTCGATCCCAACAGGAAACCAAGACCTGTTGTTCCTTTGGAACCCTCCAATGAAACAGAACAAAAACTCTTCGACGGTGCTTTAAGAAGAAGGCAACTAAGGCTTATCCTGGGCGGAAAAATGAAACCGGATGACGCGCTGGAATTGAAAGCTTTGTTTATTAAGGACTAGATAATGAGTCTTGAGTCGGGAGTCTTGAGTCAATAGTTGGGAGTCGGGAGTCGGGAGTCGGGAGTCAACAGCCACAATGCACTCTATTCAATTAGTCTAATGAATATTCCGAAGCATAACGGAATTTCTATGCCAAATAAATTGATATGGTTAATATTTAATCTGACAGCAGGGCCTTTGTATTTGGCTGTTGACTCAAGACTCACGACTCAAGACTCCCGACTCACGACTCACGACTCACTACTCAAGACTCACTACTCCGGACGATAATTTATCGGTAACATATTTGCCAGCTTCTCATAAGACCAAAAACCACTGAACTGAACTGCTAATGGGTTAATTAGAATACCATTGGGGTCCAGGTAAGCAGGAGATTCTATCATTATAACCGATGACTGAAAACCTTTAGGCAGGTTCCCTGCAACAAATGTCTTTTTTTGCAATGCCGCTTTATAATATGGATCATATTTATACCTGACATGCAAGGTCCCCTTCCAACTCAGGTATTTCCGGCTGCTATCAGTGCTGTCTGTAAACAGGATATCATTCCTGCTAACGGTATAGGCTATCTGAGGAGGCGGAGACTTAACTGTTATCTTTCCTACGTTCATATCCGGCACATTGCTAAGTGTATCCTTAACCGTATCTGCCGGACGTGTAATAAAAATGCTAAAACCCTGTTCAGCAATCGTATTGGATAATAATGATTGATAAAAATGTAACGTACTTCCCTTATATGTTTTTTCACGGTTTCGAATATATTTTTTCCTTGGTTCAGAATCAGGATCCCCCATTTCCTCATATCGGCTAAAACCAAAAAAAAGAGTCCTGCCCTCTTTTGCATCAAAAATAAATTCCTGTAATTCAAAATATATCCGGTACCCTAATTCTTTATTTTCAACAATAAGGGGTGCTTCAGAAAATGCTTTTACTACATTTTTTGTTTGCCCCTTCTCGAAAAAAATATCTTCCTCGTTTAATATCTTTGACCTATCTGCCGCCAGCGTCAGTCCAAGAAAATTCTCCCTGAGTATGGACAACCATTTCTCGCGTTGACTCGATGTTACAACCAGGATATCACGCATCTCTTTCACTTTAGGTACGAGTTTAAAAATCAACTTTACGTCGGCAGATTTTATTTCGATCTTATAAACGATCATCTCAAACCCTACATGTGATACAATGACCTCATAAACACCTGGCTTAATATCATGCATGCTATATTCACCCTGTTCATTTGAAGCAGCTCCGATTGTAGAGTTATTTATGTAAATGGATGCTTTTGAAACCGGATCGGTTCCGGATTCATTAAGTACACGACCAATGATGGTAAACTGCGCCTGAGAAAATAAAGTAAAAAAGAGAAAAAAAGAGAGGAAAAATATTTTGCCCTGCATTCAGCAAAGATAAAATTGTATGTTCACTTATCTATCATCGTCATCAGGTGATGCTTGCTTTTCATCATAAATTTCTTGCTTTGTTCTATGCCATCCATTACCTTTTCGAGGATATTATCAACTGTATCATTATAGTCAATATCCAATGGTGCTTTAAACCTGACAGAAAGAAGAGATCCTTTCTTTTTAAATTGAAGCCCTTTCTTATTGAAAGCACGCCAGAAACCATTGATCACAACAGGCACCACAACCGGACGGTTTTCTTTAATGATATGGGCCGTTCCCCTCCTGCCAGGGGCAAAGGGCTTTGTAGTACCCTGCGGAAAAGTAATTACCCAGCTTTTATTAAGGGCTTTTTCGATTTTATCCGTATCACCGGGATCAACATTGCGTTGTACTTCTTTCCCTTCTGCCCGCCAGGTTCTTTTTACCGTTAATGCCCCTGCGAGTGCAAATATGCGGCTCATCCAGCTTCCTTTCATGGTTTCTTCAGCAGCAACGAAATATACATTTGAGAAGGGATTGATCAGGTAATAAGGTATACCCAACCTGTTATGTTTGCGCCATTTTACGGCACAAAAAATATGGAGAAATGTGATAACATCTGCAAAATAAGTCTGGTGGTTACTTACAAAAAGTACATTTTGTTTTGGCAGCTTTTCGATATGTTCGGTGCCACTGATCTGAATGCGGTTTACCAATGCCAAGCCAGGGTAAGAAAAAAATCCCACCGTAGCATAAACCATCTTCCTGATGATACTTATATTTTTTAACCGTTCTATAAAACGATTCATGGCTTAATCATTTGGCAAATAATCGGCTGGGAAGATAAGGAAATATTTGTAAATGGGTATTTCGCAACAAAATATCAGATAGATGAATGTTTTTGCACTGGGAAAATAGGCCAGTTTAAAAAAGCAAATCAACTTTGTTGATTATTAAGTGATCATTTCACTAAAATCAACTTTCAGTGTATCCCGCGTTTTTTTCGCTGGCCCAGCCTATCTTTGAAGGATGATTTTGAACACAGTAATATTCGATATGGATGGGCTGCTGATTGACTCCGAGCCCCTTTGGCATGAAGCTGCAAATGAAGCAATGAAGAAACTGGGTGTCATACTTGATGAAAAAGCATATGCAACTACTATCGGTTTAAGGACACGGGAATTTCTTCAATACTGGTTCAATAAATATCATATCAACCCGGACCTCGCTCCATCAACTGATCAGGAAATTACAAGTCTCGTTGTTTCAAAAGTATTATCTGGCGGATCACTTATGCCCGGTGTCTTTGAAACTTTGGCTTTCTTTGAAAATAAAAAGTTTCAAATTGGACTGGCCACATCCTCTCCCAAAGTGCTGATCGATGCGGTATTAGAGAGAACCGGGCTTAGCGGCCGTTTTCATGCAATAAGTTCTGCAGAGCATCTGCCTCACGGCAAGCCACACCCGCAGGTTTATCTCGATTGCGCAACATTATTAAAGAGCCCACCAACAAACTGTATTTGTTTTGAAGATTCATTTAACGGGATGATCGCTGCAAAAGCGGCCCGTATGAAATGTGTTGTAGTACCTGCATCAGATTCGTTGGAAAGTAAACGCTGGGAAGCTGCTGACCTGAAAATAACATCACTCCTGGATTTTGATGAAAACACTTTTGCAAAACTGATTGCATAAAAAAATCCTGCCGTTTCCGGCAGGATTTGTATCAGCATTTTAAAACTGCTTATTTGCTTTCAGTTCCAGCCTGATCTTCAGAACCACCATCCATTTTCTTCTTCAGTTCTGCCAGGATTCCGAGGTCGCCCAAAGTGGTTTTTTCAACCTTTCCCTGAACTTCTTTAACGGCCTTCTTGGTTTTTACTGCTTCAGCTGTTTTTTCCTTGATCTCTGCGCTTTTCACATCAGCTTTCACCTGTTCCCAGATTCTGCTATGACTGAGTACGATCCTTTTTTCATTGCGATCAAACTCAATCACCATAAATTCAGCTGTTTCATCAGCACCTACAACTTTACCGTCTTCTTTAGCAAGGTGACGGCTAGGAGCAAAACCTTCCAGACCATAAGGAAGCTGTACTACAGCACCTTTATCATCTTTCCGGACAACTGTTCCTTCATGGGTGGTACCAACGGCAAAAGTATCCTGAAGGGTATTCCAGGGATCTTCTTCCAGTTGCTTATGGCCAAGTTGCAGTTTACGGTTTTCCTTGTCGATATTCAGGATAACCACATCAATCTCAGCACCTGATTTTGTATACTCAGATGGGTGATTGAAACGCTTCAGCCAGCTCAGATCGCTGATATGGATCATACCGCCAATGCCTGGCTCCAGTTCAACAAACACACCATAAGGAGTGATGTTTTTTACGAGGCCTTTGTGGCGACTGTCTACCGGAAATTTATTTTCGATTTCACTCCATGGATCAGCAGAAAGTTGCTTGATAGAGAGGCTCATCTTGCGGCTTTCTTTGTCCAGGGTTACAATCCTTGCTTCGTATTCATCGCCCAGTTTGAAGAATTCTTTTGCATTAACAGGAGAATTAGCCCAGGTAATTTCACTTACGTGTACCAATCCTTCAACACCTGGCATGATTTCCAGGAATGCACCATAATCTTCGATATTCACTACTTTTCCTTTAACCGTGGCATTTTCCATTACCCATTCAGGTAAGGTATCCCAAGGATGGGGAGTCAGTTGTTTCAAACCAAGGCTGATGCGACGTTTTTCATCGTCAAAATCCAATACAACAACATTCAGTTTCTGATCCATCTTCAGTACTTCTGAAGGATGGCTGATGCGACCCCAGCTGATATCTGTGATATACAGCAGGCCATCTACACCACCCAGATCCAGGAATGCGCCGAAATCGGTAATGTTCTTAATTGTTCCTTCGAGTACCTGGCCTTTTTCCAGTTTACCCATAATTTCCACACGCTGTGCTTCAATGTCACTTTCAATCAGGGCTTTGTGAGAAACAACTGCATTCTTAATGGTTTCGTTGATCTTAACCACTTTGAATTCCATTGTCTTGTTCACAAACTGATCGTAATCAGTAACGGGTTTAACGTCGATCTGTGAACCAGGAAGGAAGGTTTCCATTCCATAAATGTCCACGATAAGTCCGCCCTTTGTTTTGCTGGTAACCAAACCGGTAACCACATCACCTGTGCGATGAACTTCAACAATTTTTTCCCATGCACGTGCAATGCGGGCTTGTTTACGGCTGAGGTGCAGATGACCTTCACGGTCTTCTTTCTCTACAACCAAAACTTCAACAACATCTCCTGTCTTAAGATTCGGGAGATCGCGGAACTCGTTCAATGAAACAAGTCCATCGCTTTTGAACCCGATGTTGATGACTACATCGGTCTTAGTAAGGCCAACAACGGTACCTTCGATCATTTCACCATCTGTGATGGATTTGAAAGTGCCTTCGTAAACGGCATCGTACTTTTCTTTTTCCTCGTTGTTGTAACTGGCTACATTTCTTTTATCAATGCTCCAGTCGAAATCATCATGTGCTGTTGCTGCAACTTGTGCTACTTCAGCCGGGTTTGTTAGTGTTGTGTTTTCTTCCACTATTTAAATCCTCCTTTTGTGTGAATTTCAAACCTGTTTTGTCAGGCCTGATTTGGGGAGTGCAAAGGTAGCGCAAAACTCCCGTCTCTCCATGTTTTGCTGCGTATTTTTCAGGATTTGTCCCAACCTACAGAAGAAACTCGTTATTTAATTGATTATCAATATATTATATCACTAAAGCAGATGCAATTGTAAGCATACCAGATTTTACAAATGCAATATCTAATGGATGCTTCTCCGTTTTTTTTACTGCCAATGGATTTTACCCGTTTGCCAGGTTCATCTTAAATAAAGAAAAATTCGTTTAATTAATACTGAAATAAGAAACATTAAAGAAGAAACAACTTAATTTTCCTAAAAAATTGCCATGAAATATTTTACTTTAATACTAGCTCTGGGTCTTGGAATCTTTATGGGTCATGCCCAACAGGCCATAAAAATAAAACCTGAACTAAAAGTCGGGACAGTTCTCGAATATGAATTGGATGCCCAGGGTCAGACACTTCCCCTGTTTTTAAAAATATCAGCTATAGGTGTAGACGGAATTGTATTTGACTATGACCTGCAAAATGGCATGACGGGCAAGTTCCTCAATACCAAAATAAATCTGGAAAAAGGAAATTCACTTAACTGGGATCAACCCATTCCCGGTGAAGAAAGAAAGTTGGCCGATAATCAAACCATTGCCATGTTATCCAGGACTTTTCTCAAAGAACTGTTGCAAAATAAGAAGGCAATCTATGACGGCATTGAATTATGGCTGAAAGATATTCCAAAAGGGAGTGAAATTGTTTCTGGCGGGAATGAACTGGATGCCATTTATGCAACAACTGCAGACGGGAATGTACAATACTGGGTACTGAATAATGATGATTTCCCAATCCTGCTAAAAATCAGTGGAAATCCGGGTGGAATTAATCTTGTATGCAAGGATATCAAAAACCAATAACCTGAATTTCACAGAACCAGGAAATAAAATTTAAAAAAATAATATTCAACAATAAAAAATAATCGGAATTCCCAAACTTGTTTTACTATTTTTGCGTCGAAATAATCAACTATGATAACTACGGTACTGATAAGTTTATTTGAAAAAGAACTTGATAAACTAACTGAAGAAATTAAAGCCTACGAGCAGGATGAACAGTTATGGAAAGTGGCTGAAGGAATTTCAAACAGTGGCGGCAATCTTTGTTTGCATTTAACTGGAAATCTCCAGCATTACATTGGTGCAACACTTGGTGAGTCCGGTTATATTCGCAACCGAGATGCTGAATTCAAACTGAAAAATATCCCACGTCAGAAGCTTCTGGAAGAAATTGAAAATTCAAAACGAATTGTAACTGATACATTGGAACAGGTTTCAAAAAAAGAACTTGACTCTGGTTATCCAATCCAGGTTTTTGATGAACCAATGACAACAGAGTATTTCCTGGTGTTTCTTTTAAAACACCTGTCATATCATATTGGTCAGATCAATTATCACAGGCGCTTGGTCAAATAATCCTGAAATTTATCCCAAAAAAAAGAGGCCGCTAAGCCTCTTTTTTTTTGATTAATGTTGAAAGTCAGGTTATCATTTTTTTTACCGCATTAGCCAGCTTATCAAGGTCTTTTAATGAAGTATACACATTAGGCGTAACTCTAACTCCATGTATATTCTCCCAATTAATAGCTACTGTATGAATCTTATGCTTAGTAAATAATTCACCGGCAACTTCTTCTGGCTTTTTACCTGCAACAACGAGACTGGCAATGGCACATGATAGATTCGGGGATTTCGGTTGATTAAAAGAGATTCCAGGTATACCCTTAACCTGGTCCACCCAATAGTCTTTTAGAAACCGTAATCTCTCTTCTTTTCTTTTTGCGCCAATAACTTCATGAAAATCAACTGCTGCACCAATGGCCATTTCTGAAGCAAAAGAGCGTGTACCAAGTGATTCAAATTTTCGAATATCCGGACCATCGGGTTCATTGTTAGACAAGAGCGCCCATACATTTTTGATCTTCTCTTTTCGGATATATAAAAGTCCGCTTCCAAATGGTGCTCCTAACCATTTATGCAAGGAAGAAGCAAAATAATCGCATTCGAGATCGGGGATTTTAAATTCAAAATGTGCTAATGTATGGGCGCCGTCTGCTATCACTTCTATTCCCCGTTTGTGTGCTTCCTGGGCAATTTTCTTAACCGGAAGAATCTGTCCGCTCCAGTTTATAAGATGCGTAACATGAACCACTTTAGTCTTTGTTGTAAAAGCCGACACAAATTGCTTAACAAGTGTATCTTCATTTTCTTCGGGCAAACTAAGATTCAACCAAACGAGTTTGATACCATCTCTTTTTTCCCGTTGCTTCCAGGCATTGATCATATTTGGATAATCCTGCCTGGTAAGTATTACTTCATCACCGGCTTTGAGGTTTAAACCAAAAATTACGGTGTTAAGTCCTTCAGTTGCATTACGATTGATGGCCAGCTCTTCAGGGGAACAACCGCATATGCCCGCAAGTTTTTCTCTCAATGGTTCCCTCCCTTGATCTAAAATCTGCCACATGTAATAAGATGGTGCTTCGTTACAATATTGGTAATATCTGATATGTGCATCCTGTACCACTTTAGGCTGGGGCGAAACTCCACCATTATTTAGATTAATAATATTGGGGGACGTAGTATATGCTTCACGGACCCAACCCCAAAAATCATCATCTCCGGTTGTAGCCATTCCTAAACTTGCATTACCTTTTTGAATATGCATTTTGGCTTCTTCCGCAAATAAAGGATTGGCAAAAGATATAAATGGTAAACTACCGGTTGTTAAGCCTAATTGTGTGAGGAATTTTCGTCTGCTTGACATTAAAATTGGTTTTAATAAATATAATGTAAAGCATTGAACTTTAAGAAATCTAAAGGTTTTGGAAACCTATGGGGGTTTTGGAAACCTATAGGGGTTTTGGAAACCTATAGGGGTTTTGGAAACCTATAGGGGTTTTGGAAACCTATAGGGGTTTTGGAAACCTATAGGGGTTTTGGAAACCTATAGGGGTTTTGGAAACCTATGGAGGTTTTGGAAACCTATAGGGGTTTTGGAAACCTATAGGGGTTTTGGAAACTTATGGGAGCTTTGGCAATATGGCAGCCCTGATTGATTATGCAAGCCAAAATTAACCATTCATTAAAAATCCCACCCAATCCATCCGGCCAATCCATCAAATCATTTAGATCCTACTCTCGCAATAGTCTCAGCAGCAATCCAACCACTCGTCCAGGCATGTTGAAAGTTAAACCCTCCTGTAATGCCATCCACATTCATAATTTCTCCTGCAAAATATAATCCAGGCTGTTTCTTGCTTTCCATAGTTTGCACATCAATTTCAGATGTTAAAATACCACCTGCGGTCACAAACTCTTCCTTAAAAGTAGTTTTGCCTTTTACTTGGAAAGTATGGTTTGTGAGGGTTTCAATTAATTGAACCTG
>JAHEEX010000217.1 GCA_024640465.1 Sphingobacteriales bacterium
GTTTATCAATATAAGTAACCGGGTTCTGATATTCAAATACTAGTGCGTCAGTCTTATGATCAAAATTTTCATGCCAGCTGCCCAGCCATATATCCAGTTTATATAAACCGGAATGCAGATTCAAGTATTCCAATATCACTTTTATTTTTCCTTCCTGGATCGATATTTTCGGGTACTCATCACTGTGATATCTTGGATTAGACCCCAAAACCGGCATATGCATGGCATTAAATATGACAAAACCTGGTATAGGTGGCTGCAATGGGAAAGGAGAGGAAAAACCGATCACCAGTTCGAATTTCCCCACTTCAAGATATTCCCGGTTTAACGTAACCGAAATGATGGATGGCTTTCCCGGTACAGCCGGAAAATGAGCCGTTAATCTTCGCAGGGTCGTATCCAGGTATCTTGAAATAACATCCTGAACCGGGCCATCCATTTCTACCTTTCCGGCCTGCAGCAAAAGACAACGTGTACACAAAGCCCTGACAGCATCCAGGTTATGGCTGACGAACAGAATGGTCCGTCCTTGTCCCTTACTTACTTCCTCCATCTTGCCCAGGCTCTTCGCCTGGAATTCTGCATCTCCTACAGCAAGTACTTCATCGACAAGTAAAATTTCAGGTTCCAGATATGCTGCAACCGAAAAGGCTAACCGAACATACATCCCGGATGAATATCGCTTTACAGGAGTATCAAGGAATTGTTCGACTTCGGAGAAAGCCACAATCTCGTCAAATTTGCGTCGGATTTCAGTACGAGACATACCAAGTATGGCTCCGTTTAGAAATATATTCTCCCGACCACTAAGTTCAGGATGAAATCCAGTTCCGATTTCCAAAAGGCTCGCTACCCGTCCTACCATTTTCAGTCGTCCCGATGTGGGTGGTGTTACACGGCTTAGTATTTTAAGTAATGTACTTTTCCCTGCACCATTGCGACCAATTATGCCCACCCTTTCCCCTTTTTGAACGGAAAAATTCACATCCGTTAAGGCCCAAAATTCTTCAGTCTCAGCTTTTGTGTGGTTATCGGTAAACGACCTCCCGTATTGTGAAATGGTGTCTCTAAGGGTTTTATAACGGGTATCTGCATCATGTGTAATGATGAACTTTTTAGAAACATTCTTTGCAATTATAGCCGGATTTTGCATTTCAATACAAATTAGGCATTTTTTAATGCCAAGGCATCAGTACCCAGTGGATACATATATTATATTTGTTTATTATTTATAACAAGTTGAATAAAGTTGCAAAATCTCCTGAACCACCAAGCTAGTAAATTGGAAAATAGAAACACTCTCTCTTTAGTATCAGTAATCATTCCCTGTTATAATCAGGGTCGTTTTCTGTCAAAATCCATTCAAAGCATCAGGGAACAAACATATTCCAATATTGAGATTATTATTATTAATGATGGCTCTACTGATGATACGGAAAATATTGCAAGTTCCTTTCCGGATGTAAAATATATTTCCCAGGAAAACCAGGGACTTCCAAATGCCAGAAACAGGGGGATCAGGGAGAGCCAGGGAAAATATGTTGCATTCCTTGATGCGGATGACTGGCTTTATCCGGATGCTATTGAAAAAAACGTAACGCTCCTGGAAGCAAATCCATCAATAGCTTTTGTATCAGGATCACATTCATTATTCTACGAAGAGAGTGGCGAATTAAAAGAAGACCATCATGGCGAGATAATTGAAAAAGATTTTTATACAGTTATGCTTGAACGAAATTATATCGGGAACCCCGCGACTGTATTATATACTAAATGGATATTAGACCTGTTTCCATTTGATAACTCAGAAAAAATAAAAGGTTGTGAAGACTATGATCATTACCTGAAAATATCCAGGCAATTCCCAGTATTACACCACAATGGTAAAATTTCTATTTACCGGAAACATACCGAAAATATGTCTGACAATTACCCTATGATGCTGGAAAGCGTTTTGCATACACTGAAAAGACAAGAACCATTTCTACAAAATGACGCAGAAAAATTGGCTTTCCATAATGGAATGAAGCGCTGGAAATGGATATACCTGAATAATACATATAACTTAATTTTATCCAGAGGATTCAGAAATATTCCCATTGTAAAACGGGAATTTTTATGGAAATACCGAATGGGGTTTTTTAAATTTTTCGTCAAAAATATTTTAATTAAGATTGATATATTTTTAATAAAACACAAAATAAAAAGTTAACCAGCCAGAATAGCGAAATCAATTTTGCTTTTGTATTTTAATATTCTTAACAGGCAACCTGTTATACACAGCCGACATATATGTGAGAAATGATTCTGAGCCAAACCTGTTAAGTGTGTAATTCCGGATTTCTTCCCGATCATACTCCGGATAAAGTTTTACCATATCTACCATTGCTTCCACCAACTGATCTTCATGTTCTGTTTCGATCAGAAGGCCGTGTTCTTTTTTTACAACAAACTCCGGGCCGCCACAGATGGTTGAGATAACTGGTAAACCCCGCGCCATGGCCTCAATGACGGCAACGCCAAAAGTTTCAAAGCGACTGGGATATACAAAAACATGTGAGCGCTCTAATTGCTGCAGCACCTCCTCTTTTGTGGCAATACCAAAAAAATGTACACTTTCCTTTAAACCAAGATAGTCCCGCAATACTTCAAGGTCTTTTCTGAATGGACCTTCCCCAACGATGTGCAAAGCATATAAAGGGCTTGCTTGAAATGCCCTTTTAAAGGCTCTCAGCAATATATCAACACCTTTTCTGTGTTCGAGATTTGCCACATTCACAAATGTAAATGGAATTGCAGGGGCAGGCTTTTTCAGGGGTTGTTGAAATATCAGGTCAACAACATTTGGAATGACAACTGCATTTTCAATTTTTCTGTCCAGTGTTTCGCATACTTTATACAACAGGGGCCTGCTGACCGCAATATATAAACAACATTGGTCAATTACCTGGTTCAGATAAGGTATGGATTCTGCAGGTACAAACCCCGATGGAAAACGGGAACTGTGTTCGGTATATACATATGGGATGTTTTCTTCTTCCTGTATTTTCATAGCTAAGATTCCCGCTACCAGGAATCGCCCATGTGCATGAAGCATATCAGGCTTGCCTTTTCTACTTACATATTTACCCCAGGCTTTTCTTCCTGCAGTTAACCAGTAATCCAGGTTCTCTTCTGAGTTGATAATAGTCCTTATTGGCTGAATATGACCTTCATATATAGTCACTCCTTCAATGTTCCATACCTTACAATAATTCCTTTTCCCAATGATACCTTTACTTGCTTTGAGGAATAACCTTATCCTTTTCAGAATTTCATCACTTGAATAAAAAAAAAGGACACTTTTCATGAGTGAAAGAAAACGCTGCGTGATTGATGTATGTACCCGGACAGATAGTATGGCAACATCAAAATCGGGCTGTAGGATTTTTGCCTGAGATAATTCAAAAGTTGACTCAAGGGTATTTTCCGGCGACAGGTGTTCTGAACTGACTATCAGTATCTTTTTTTTCATTTTTAACTGCCGGAGCTTACAGAAAAGTAAACCCGGGGAAGAGGCGATTAGTTAATTCGTAAAGATCGGGTAATTAAATTAAAAGCTTCCAGCCAATGATTCCAGTTAAGCCGGCTTTCATAGGCTTCCCTCGATTTTCTTTGTAAGCTGATCCGCTGTGGTTTATCATTCATGATTTTCCTTATCAGATCAACATACATTTCTGCCCCGGCTTCCATGGGAAGATAAAAACCATTTTCCCCATGATGAATAACCGATTTTATGCCCCCGGTGTCGGTAGTGATCACAGGCAGGCCAAAAGCTGCAGCTTCTGAAAAAACGACTGGCGTACAGTCTGCACGGGTAGGCAGTAAAAGGAAATCACTTTCCATGTAAAGTTGCTGCAGTAATTCATTATCGATTGCATTTGCTTTATCCAGGAATGGGTAAATCCGGATCCCTTTCTGTGGCTGTATCTGCGGATTACACCCAACAATGGAAAGAAGGCATTTTAACCCCTGTTGCTGCATTTGATTATAGATTTCCATTGCCAGCGGCCCTCCTTTCCTTTCCCAATTTGAACCTATAAATAATAATTTACAGGTATCAGTCAGTTTTCGATAGCTTAATTCAGTAAATGACGGTACGGCATTAAGGCTGTCGCCAAAAGACGCCACGGAGATTTTACCTGGTGATACATTATACACTTTCCTGGCTGATGTTGCTGCCCATTCAGAACTGTATATAATATGATAAGACCGGTCTAAGGCTTTTTGTTCAATGGCATTTCCCTGGTTGATGGCATTTTTAGAAAGCCCCGTATGCCAGGGATAATAATCAACCATATTGGCAAATGTGGTATCGGCAATATAAATGATTGGCAGGCTGGTTTGCAGGTAAGCGATCAGTTCCGGTTCCCCGGCACCTAAAACAATGCAATCATAATCACTATCCCGGAACATAGAACGGACAGTCCTCGAAAGTATCCTTGCATTCAGTGTAAAATGGCTTGTGAATTTTCTATTCAATAAAGACTGCCATATACGCCAGGCCTGTAATATTCGTCTATCCATTGGAGATAGTTTTAAATGCCCCGGCCAATGCACTTCATGCTCCCGGCTTAATGTATGAAAAAGCTGGTAAGTAATGCCGGACCAGCTATTTCTTTCATAAGGGCTCACTGTTGATAAAAAACAGATCTTCAATGGAGTGTGTTTTTTTGAAAATTAGTGTTTTTGGTATAATCTGAAGGTATTAATGTCATCCGGCACTAAAATGAAAACAGATATGGCAGGATAATGAAATATTCCATTACTTTTATTCACAGCATTCAGGTTATAATATCCATTAAATATGACCCAACAAAGTACCGCCAGATTTTACTCCCTCGATGTCTTCCGGGGCGCCACCGTGGCCCTCATGATCCTGGTAAATACCCCCGGCAGCTGGGCCTATATCTATGGTCCACTCAAACATGCCGAATGGCATGGTGTTACACCTACAGACCTGGTTTTTCCCTTCTTCCTTTTTGCAGTAGGAAATGCCATGGCCTTTGTGATGCCGCGATTGGTTGATGGAGGACCCGCTGTATTCTGGAAAAAAGTGACCAAACGTTTTTTGCTGATCTTCCTGATTGGCCTGTTGCTGAACTGGTTTCCCTTTGTGCGATATGATGCCGAAGGCCAGTTGGTTATGAAGACATTTGAAAAACTGCGCATACTGGGTGTATTGCAACGCATCGCGCTGGCTTATTTCTTTGCATCTATTATTATCTATTATTTTAAATCACGCGGGGCATTTTTGGTTGGAGCCATTATACTATTGATTTATTGGGGACTCTGCCTTGCATTTGGTGATCCGGCCGATCCATTCAGCCTCAATGGTTTCTTTGGAACAGATATCGATAAAGCTATACTTGGAGAAGACCATATGTACCATGGCGAAGGGGTGGCTTTTGATCCGGAGGGACTAATGAGTACGCTCCCGGCCATTGTTCAGGTGATCTTTGGCTTCCTGGTCGGTGAGTATATCATCAAAAAAGGGAAGACATGGGAAATGCTGTCAAACCTGTTTGTAGCGGGTATGATTTTGATTTTCGCCGGCTTCTGCTGGCACACCGCTTTCCCGATCAATAAAAAGATATGGACCAGTTCATACGTTTTATATACCACCGGGTTGGCATTATCCGTACTGGGCGTATTGATCTATTTGATTGAGTTCAAAAATGCAAAAGGGGCCTGGAGTAAATTCTTTGATGTATTCGGAAAAAATCCTTTGTTCATTTTTGTATTAAGCGGAGCATGGTCCAGGATCTATGGTTTATTCCGGATTGAGGACGGCATGAAAGACGGGAAGCCCGTCATAAAAGGGCTGGGAGGCTGGATGTATGACCATTTATTTTCACCTGCACTGGGCAATATGAATGGCTCATTGGCATACGCCATTTTTCATATTTTGATTTTTTGGGCGATATGCTGGTGGTTGGATAAAAAAAAGATTTACATAAAAGTGTAAATTCATTTAGTCACAAATTACATAGAACTCAAGACTACTTTATATTGAAAAGGAATTCTGTATATCCTTGTTCGGTAGATAATAAATCCTTACCCTTATTTATGTAATTTATGGTCCATTCAGTAAATCCATTTTTCTCAAATATTGTTATCAGGCCGGAACGAGTGGTTGTTGAAATTCCGGTTACAGGTACGCGAAAAGTTCGACTGCCGCTGTTACCATGAATTTTAACTTTGATTGTCTTTGTTGTGATATCCATTTCTGCAGGCCCTCCGGTGATTTCATAACCGTGAGCTGTAAATGGTTGCTTACTCCACGTAGCTATCGATAGACTTTCCTTACTCTTACTACAGAGCCCTGTTTTTGTAAATAAAGTTGAATCCATCCCGTCCTGTATAAGAAAATGACCTGTAGATAGCTTAGAAACAGGTATTTGATAATTTTCACCTTTCCTGTATGGAAGAATAACTACAAAAAATTCT
>JAHEEX010000218.1 GCA_024640465.1 Sphingobacteriales bacterium
TCTGGTATTGATGAAAAAGGAGGCTGGGCTGCTGTTGGACAAGTGAATATGCAACTGGCAGACCTGGGTACTTTATCCATGTCCGGCAACATTCATACCATTGGTTTCGGTCAGTTGGAACAAAGGGCAAATGACCGATACAGGGATGATTTTACACAGTTTGATTTATCTGCAAACCTGCAACTGGGTAAACTTTTACCTAAAAGATATGGCATTGAAATCCCGTTTTTTGCGAACTTTTCGCAGATAGTCAGCTCGCCACAATATGATCCCTATGATAAAGACGTATTACTGAAAGAAAAAGTAAAAGCCTTTGGTGGCGCAGCCGGTGATTCCATTAAATCTGAGGCGGTAGATTATACGAGCATTAAGACAATCAACTTTACGAACGTTCGAAAACTTCCAACACCCAATAAAAAAATTCGTTTATGGAGCATTTCCAATTTTGATTTCAGTTATTCATTTACTGCCACCAGGATACATAATCCACTTATAGAAAATAATGAAGTAAAGAAGCATCTTGGCGGAATTGGATATACGTTTGTGAGTCAGCCGAAATATCTTGAACCGTTTAAGAATGGCGTTAAGTCGAAATCGAAAATGCTTGATTTTGTAAGATCGTTCAATTTTAATCCCAAGCCCAACCTCTTAAGTGCCAGATGGGATACGAGGCGTCAGTTTGGTGCTATTCGTCCCAGAAATGTTGGTGGCGGACCGTATAAAATTCCCGAGACCTACGACAAATATTTTGTGATGGATCGAGTGTATAATCTGCGGTGGGATCTCACAAAGTCATTTAATGTAGACTTTAAAGCATTAAATAATTCCAGGGTTGATGAACCGGCAGGCCGTATAGATACTAAAGAGGAAAAAGATTCTGTAAGAAGTAATTTTTTCAAAGGCGGCAGGAATACTTTGTATGGGCAGAGTGCAGATTTTACATATAATTTCCCAACTACATTATTCCCTTTCCTCGACTGGACAACGGCTAACCTGGCTTATCGCACAACATACAGCTGGATAGGTGCTTCCCGCCTGGCAGTTAACCTGGGAAATACCATTCAGAATGGCAATCAGAAAGGAGCAACGGTAGAATTCAATTTCGCTCAACTATATACCAAGTCGCGTACGTTGCGTCAACTCAATGATCAACAGGGACAGGCAGCTCCTCCTCCCCCCCCGGCACCAAAAGTGGCAGACAGTACTTTGAAAAAGGGAAAAGTCAAAAAAGAAAAAAACGAGCAACAACTCAATGGCGCTACTAAAGCGATACTCACTGTACTGACGGCTATCAAACGGGTAGGACTAACCTATAATGAGGGTGCCACTACTTTTATTCCGGGATATATGGACAGCACTAAATTCCTGGGGAATAATTTTAATAGTATGGCTCCGGGCCTGGACTTCGTATTTGGCCGACAGCCAGATAGTAACTGGCTCAAGAACGCTGCCAGCAGGGGGCTCATTACCAGTGACCCCTTGTTGAATAATCTTTTCAGGCAAACCTATGATCAGCGATTAAGCATAAATGCCCAGGTTGAACCTGTACGGGATCTGATCATAGATATTAATATGGATAAGTCGCTTAATAAAACATATACCTCTTTATTCAAAGACACCACGGGTAATAAAAATTTTGCTGAACTCAGTCCATATTCGGGCGGTGGATTTAGTATCAGTTATATTTCATTCCAGACACTCTTCCAGAAGTTCGACCCGAATAATATCAGCGCAACATTCAAGCAGTTTGAAGACAACAGGATCGTATTGTCTAAAAGGCTTGGTGAGCAAAATGTGTATAGCCAGGTAGTTGGTTCTGATGGTTATTACAAAGGTTACGGCAGGTATGCGCAGGATGTACTTATCCCATCTTTTATTGCTGCTTATACCAATAAGGATCCAAATTCGATTGGTTTGCTTAGTACCAATGCCGGAAACTATGTGAAGTCTAACCCATTTCTCAGTTATATACCAAGGCCTAACTGGAGGTTGACCTATAATGGGTTAAGCCGTGTAAAATCAATGGAAAAAATATTCACCAATTTCAGTGTTACGCATGCATATAACAGTACGCTGAGTATGAATAGTTTTAATTCAGCGCTTTTATTCGAGGATAATCTCGGACTGGGTTATCCATCATTTATTGATACTATTTCAGGAAACTTTGTACCATATTTCCTGGTGCCCAATATTTCCATCAGTGAACAATTTGCCCCCTTGATTGGAATTGACTTTGCCACTGTTGGACAGTTTTCCGGAAGGTTTGAATATCGTAAAAGCAGGATTATCAGCCTGAGTTTATATGATTATCAGCTTAGCGAAGTAAGATCAACAGAAACAACGGTTGGGTTAAGGTGGAGGAAAAGAGGATTTCCATTGCCGTTTAAGATCAAACTTAGTAAGAAAGAGCCCGCCAAAAAAGTGGATAACGATATCACATTCACGCTTGATTTCAGTATACGGGATGATATTAATTCCAACAGTCGTTTGGACCAGGCAAGTGCTTTTGCAACAGGCGGACAGAAAGTAATTACGATCAGGCCTACGATAGATTATGTACTCAGTAACCGGATAAATCTCCAACTCTATTTCGATCAGAGAAGGGTTAATCCTTATATCTCCAGTTCGGCGCCGTTGGTCAATACAAGAGCAGGATTGCAGGTGAGGATATCACTGGCGCAATGATAAGATAGTTGGTAGTTGTAAGATGTTAGTTGGTAGAAAATACAAACAGGTTCATACAACATGCCTTAAGTCAATTAGCAGATTATGCTAAGGATAGCTACAAAAATTCGATCCTCATTTTAGTGATGAATTTCTTTGCGTACTTTTTTCTTTGCGGTGAGATTTGGAATTATTGCTGCACTACTTTTTTCAGCAGCATGAAATAACCACAGAGGTTTTTCTTTTGAACTTTATTAACCTGTACAGGTTTGATCATATGAAATTCTGAAACACGTGGAATATAAGAGTAGGTAATTACATTGCCATCAACATCACCCCACTGGTTCTTTTTATACACCACTTGTTTTTCATCATAATCATACATCCTCACTTCATATGTTTTTGAACGGATATCTCCAATAAAGACAACCTGGTACCAGGTGCCCTGGGTCATTGGAATGATTACAGGTAATTCATATTCACTTTCCATAGCCACCATTGCTTCTCTGAGCACAATGAACCCACCTTTGGTGAATAATTGTTTGAGGCTATCGGCCTGGTTCTTAATGAATTCATTTTCGCAAGGGCTGATCCGTATTACATCGGTTTGGGCCTGTATTTTCTGGGAAATAAGGATGCCAAAACATAAGGCGAGTAGAAAGGGTTTCTTGCTCATAGTACGGATTTTGATGGGCAGCTATACAAAAAATTGATTTTCAGTTTTTTGCAGGGTAGTTTGGCGCAAAGTGTCCGGGAAATCAGCGTTTGGCTGTTTTCCCGGATTTGCTTTGCTTGAACTAAAACGTTTGTCTCCATCGAAAATTATACTTTGTGGAAATATACTGAACTTGCCTGTGCTGTTGGCATAATAGTGAGATCGTTGATACAAACATGAGCCGGCAGATTGGCACAATATAAAACCACATCTGCCACATCGTTGGCGCTAAGTGGCTGGAAGCCAGCATAAACGGACTTTGCAATTGTTTCGTCGCCTTTAAATCTTACCAGGGAGAATTCGGTTTCCGCAGCTCCCGGATGTATGGCTGTTACCTTTATCGAGTGTCTCAGAAGGTCTACTCTCATGGATTTGCTGATGGCATCAACGGCATGTTTGGAAGCGCAATATGCATTTCCCTTTTCATACACTTCTTTACCAGCAATGGAGCCTATATTAATGATATGGCCGCCACCTCCTTTTTTCAGGTAAGGCATTACCGCTTTTGTTACATAAAGGAGCCCCTTAACATTTGTGTCAAGCATGGTATCCCAATCATCCAGGTTGGCTTCATCAAAATTGTCCCTTCCTAATGCAAGGCCGGCATTATTAATTAAAATATCGATCGATCTCCATTGTTCCGGGAGGAGTTTCAATTCACTGAATACGGATTCTTTATCGCGCACATCAAAATTCAGTGGCAATACTTTTATACCGAATTCTTTTTGCAGTTCTAAGGTTAGTTTTTCGAGCCGGTCCTTTCTTCTGCCTGTGATGATGAGGTGATCTCCGGAAGCGGCAAATTTTTCTGCAATGGCTTTTCCAAAACCTGAAGTTGCGCCTGTAATGAAAATAATTCTGTTCATATAAATTTCAGAAAATGTAGTAAGACCAAAAAAATCAGGTAATCTATCTGCTGACAATTACCAGAAAAAAGTGAAAAAATAAGCAGATTACAATTAACGGATCAATGTGGTATTTCCTTTTTTGAAAATGGCTTTGCCGGTATAATCCCTGCCTTTCACATACCATACAAAAGTGTCACTGCCCTGTTCTTTACCGGAAATTTTACCATCCCAGCCTTTGCCAACTTCTGTTGTACCGAATACCAATTCCCCCCAACGGTTATACACCCTGAAGAATTCAAGCTCACTGATTCCGGCTGTAATGGGTACCAGAATATCATTCAATCCGTCGCCATTTGGTGTAAAGGCGGTAGGCACAAAAATATCCGGGGCGGTTTTAAACACCCGTACATTGAGTGTATCAAAAGCATAGCAGCCTTCGAGTGTGGTCACTTTAAGGATGTAGCTGATGTCTTCATTAAGGTCAGCTATAGGATCCGGAATATTCCTATTTGTTAAGCCGGTTGCAGGAGACCAAAAATAATAGGTACCACCACTGGCATTGAGTTGAAGGGGTTGGCCAACTACAACAGCCGTATCATTGCCGGCAAAAGCAGGAACGGGACGAATAACCCTGATCCGTACGGAGTCAAAAGCCGCTTTGGGACAACCTTCATTATCCCTGACTGCAATAAGGTAAGTAGTGCTTTGTAATGGACGTGCAATTGGGTTTGGAATCGTATTATTTGAAAGCCCGGTAGCAGGTATCCATCTGTAATTTATACCTCCGGATGCAAAGATTTGTGTTGAATCGCCATAGCAGAGTACCGTATCATTACTTACCGTTACTCTTGGATATGGAACAGTAGTAACGGTAAATGCATCCGTTGCCTGGCAACTGCCGATATTGGCGATTACGGAATAAATGGTTGTGCCTGTTGGCCTGGCCAATGGATTTTTGATATTCGGATTACTGAGTGTGGCAACAGGCTGCCAGCGGTAACTCAACCCGTCACTTTTTGGATTTAGTCTGAACGTATCCGTTAGGCAAATAGTTGTATCATTTCCCGCATCCAATGTTACAAACTGTTTTACATTGACCAGAACCGAATCTGTATTAATACAGCCGGGTGCGGATGTGAGTGTAACATAATATTTGGTGGTAACATCCGGGCTTACCAATGGATTGGGAATATTGGTATTACTGATGGAAACGTTGGGCGTCCAACTGAAAGTGCCATTACCCACAGCGTTTAACTGGAGTGTATCTAATGAACATAGTAATGTATCATTGGAGACCTGCAAAGGTGGTTTGTTTAAAACATTCAGTACTTTGTCAACAGTATCCCGGCATCCTTTGCTGTTGCCGACGATGAGTTGAATATCATATGTTCCTATTGCCGGATAAACATAGGTGGGATTTTGTATTCTCGATGTATCCGGATTGATCTGTGGATTTCCAAACGACCATCGCCAGTAATCGACAACACCATATTTTGTAGTTGTATTATCGAAGAACCGGAGTGGTACATTGCGGCACCCGTCTTCAGCAGTAAAGGCAGGGAAGAAGCCAGGGAAAACACGAGCTGTAGTAAATGCAGTATCAGAACAATCTTCTCCCCGGTTGGTGATCAGCCTGACCCTGTACACGCCCGTATCTGGAAATGTAAATGTGGGCCTTTGTTGGTTGGATGTATCAGCAGAAGTCCCGGTTACACCAAAATCCCAGAAATAAGTGCGTATGAGTGGACTATTGCTCCGGTTTTGAAAAGTAAGTACAAAGCCATCACAGGTTACATATTCCGGTTGAAGGTCTGCTGCCGCAATGGAACATGGCGCAACTTTAATATGCAGGTCCTTCCGGTGACGATTGATCAGTATGCCCTGCCTGAATTCAAGTACACTAACGGTAACCACATAAATACCTGCAGTAGGTGCGATACCGCTCATTATCCCGGTAGCGGAATTCAGGGTAATACCAGGACCCATCGGCTGTTGGGGAGAGTATCCAAAGTTATACGGTAAGCTTGCATAAGGTGGTGGCGCTGCAGTTGCAGGTTGGGGTGTATTTGTATTATCATAATCATAGGCCTCATCAAAAATGTAGGCTAAGGAATCACCGTCTGGATCTTTAGCGCTGAAATCATAAAAAAATGGATTGTCCTGGCAAACCAATACCGTATCATTTCCA
>JAHEEX010000219.1 GCA_024640465.1 Sphingobacteriales bacterium
AGATTTATCAGTTATGGAATTAAGCATCTGCCAGGAGGTAATATGGTTAAAGTTGAAAGCGTAACCATGGAAGATCAAGTGAATAAACTTTCTCAGGTTTATCGTAATGGTTCGTTTTCGGAAGTGGTTAAGTTTAATACAGAAGAAGGGTTTAAGGCAAAAGCCGAGTATCAGCTTGGAATTGAAGGTAGGGGTTATCAAACACTGGCCTTGTTTTTCCTCGGTTTGCTGATTGGAAGAACAAAATATTTTGAGCGAATTGAGGAAAATATGATTGTGACCAGAAAGGTTTTCAAACGTAGTATATGGTTTACATTGGGATTCTTGCTACTTGCAGCCGGGCTGTTTCTTTTGTCAAAAGGGGATATGGAGAAATTCATTTCGCTGATTGCGATGACTTTTTACAACCTTTTTAACCTGTCTTTTGCATTGCTTATTACAACAGCCTTTATAATTGTTTATCAAAGAAACAAAGCCCAAAAATTCCTTCATCAGTTGGCTCCTTATGGTAAAATGGGGCTGACAAATTACCTGATGCAATCTGTGATTTTCATTCCGGTATTTTATGGATTTGGACTGGGAATGGCAACGAAAATAAACCTGGCCATAGGTATCTTATTAGGGATGATCATTTTTTATTTGCAGGTAAAGAGTAGCAAATGGTGGCTGAATCATTTCATTTATGGTCCTTTCGAATGGCTCTGGCGCTCAATGACCTGGTTAAAATGGCAGCCTATGAAGAGGTCCTTTGACTGAACCAGGAGAGAAAGTTATGAAGTAAAAGATCATAAATGCGAAGTTTAAAGATGACTTTTTATAAAAAGCAACAAATGAATAAGATAAAATGAACCAGGTTTGCCATTTGGTTACATATCAATCAATTTAATGAAAGCAATTTTTAAATCGAAGTTAAGCCCCTTTTCACTCATTGTATTTTTAATAATACTGGTGCTGGGAATTTTGCTTTTGATGAAAGGAAGCTTTAGTGGGTTCATCATTATATGCATGCTGTTAGTGTTTTTTATTTACTTATATATATCAACTGAATATATTATAAGCAATGATGACCGGTTAATAGTTTATTGCGGATTTCTTATACATGAGGAAATGGATATTATGTCGATAAGCACGATAGCCAGTACAAGAACCTTACTGGCTGCTCCTGCTTTTTCATTCGACAGGATGATTATCTCAGACAACCTTTTTCATTCTGTGGTTATATCCCCTGTTAATAAAGAGGATTTTTTACAGAAATTACTGATGATAAATCCGGAAATTGTCATTAAAGCCTAATTTTCCAAATGAACAGCATCAATGGTAAAACTGGAGCGATTTGAAACGAATGATTTTGAACGGCTCATCAATTGGGTAGATTCTGAAGAATTGCTGGTACAATTTGGCGGTCCGATATTTACTTTCCCCCTTACTGCTGATCAGCTTGATGAGTATATAAGCGATCCACAGAGATCAGTATTTAAAGTAATAGAATTGCCTGCTAATAATGTTATTGGCCATGCTGAACTGGTTCCCTCAGATCATAAAACAGTAAAAATTTGCAGAATTCTTATTGGCGACAAATCCAAAAGGGGGAAGGGGCTGGGGCAGGAATTAATCAACGAATTGCTGGAAATGTCTTTTTTGCAACTTGGTTTTGAAAAAGCTGAGCTGAATGTATATGACTGGAATATAGGTGCCATTAAGTGCTATGAAAAAAATGGATTTAAACGGAACCCTGATAAAGTGAACCGGATTGAAGTAAATGGAAATGTATGGACTGCTTTAAATATGACTGTTCTAAGATCGGCTTGGTTGAAATTATTTTAATAACATAACTTAGTTCTGATTATATTTATTTATAACATTCATTTTTTTAGAGAGTAGATCCCGTGATAAACAAATGATCGAAGAAATTGATTTTATTTTTATACATTAAAAAAAGTGCATAATGAACATTGCTTTTAAATGGTTTCTGGGAATTTCACTGATCCTGATCAATTTTGCATGCAAACAACAATCCAATGATTTAAAAGATGTAACTGTGGGTAAGGTGGTTGATTCTGTCACTATGAATAATTACAAGGTTGAAATTTCTGCCTTGTTGGATTCATTTAATGTTGCGGCCGCCAGGGCAGATTTCAATAAATACTTCGACTATTTTGCCGAAGATGGTGTTTTCATTGGCACCGATGCAACTGAAAACTGGAATAAACAAAAATTTAAGATTTGGGCAAAGCCTTATTTTGATAAAGGAACAACCTGGAATTTTACATCCCTGCAAAGGAGTATTTATTTTGATCAAACGGGCAATGTTGCCTGGTTCGATGAGCTTTTAAAGACACAAATGAAAATTTGCAGGGGATCGGGAGTATTGACAAGGCAAGGGAACGACTGGAAAATTCAACAGTACGTATTGTCTATGACCATCCCCAATAACCTGGTGGATACGGTGGTAAGTTTAAAAGCACCAATTGAAGATGATATTATAAAGGGGCTGTTGAACCAGAAATAAAACGTCAATTGAACTCATCGTCACCATGGATTCCAGTGTGACGACTACCTTAAAATTCAATTATGAAGCCAATTGTTGGCAATATGCTGGAATCATCATTTTGCAGAATCAGGGGAATGGCATTGCTGCCATTTTGTTTGACAGGCTGCCCATCAGTTGTTAAGAAATCTGTATTATCTGCTGTACGTTTAAAGGTGTAAGCAGGCAATCCCGGGTTTTTAGCATTATACCAATTTTGAATATCCAGGAATACATCGAGGGTTATCCTTTTGAAGTTCCACTTTTTATCAAGTCTGATGTCGCTGGCATTGAATGCCGGCAGTGTTAAAGTATTGGTTTGTGAAAAATCATATACACCTGTTCCTAAAGTAAGATAATTTAACTGGCTCACCGGCATATCAAACGGTGTATATGGTGCCGCACCCTGGGCGCGGAACTTAAGTCCAAGTTCCCAGTTATGTTTGAATTTATATCCAAATGTGAGACTAATGAGGTGACGGTTATCCCAGCTGGAGCGAATATACTCATCATTTATATCTGTGAATTCTGTTCTGTAAAATGTATAACTCAAAATTCCGAAAAACCTTTTGGTTAGTTTTTGTTGTGCGAAAAATTCAAATCCATAAGCCCGGCCTTTTCCGTTTTGAACAATTGGTTCATTTCCCACTGCGCCAAAATCAGTGCCTTTATTGGCCAGGCTGATACCGTCGAGTACACTCACCGGGTAGTGGCTGTATTTTTTATAGAATCCTTCTACTGTAAACCTGGTGGCATTGCTTGGCAGGTACTCCACACCGGCAACATAATGTGTGCTGCGGATATAATCACCCGGATTGGGGGTTGGACTACTGGTTAGCAGGTTTTGATAGGCGAGTTGAGAATATGATGGCAGGCGGTAATAAATTCCATAACTCGCACTGATATTCCATTTGTCTGTAAGTGCATAACTGGCACTTATCCTCGGGCTTAATTGTTTCAGTGGGTTTGATTCGCTGTTGTCCAAATTGTTTGCATCCATTCGCAACCCTGCGCTTAGGGCCAACCGGTTATTAAAGACTCTTTTCCCTGCCTGGATGAAAGCGCCGTATCTTAAAAAGTTTGCATCGGTATTACTGGTTAAGATCTCAGCTTCCTGAATCACATTTCCCTGGTCATCGGTTAGGCGTGGACGGAAGCGCTGGAAGAATTTATTCTCAAATTGGACCCATTGTGCAGAAGCGCCATAGGTAAGTTTGAATCCATTGATATTATGGGTATTATCAAAACGGAGTTTATTTTCTGTTTCCCTGCTATTAATCAACAGGGTGCGTTCATTTTCCACGGGGTTTTCGTTGTCTTCATATTTGTCAGCCTGGTTGTCGAGGGTATTACGACTCAATGCTACCGTCCAGAACCCGTTTTTTGTAAGCCGGCGTAAGGTGGCGCCAACTGTATAGGTCCACTGGTTGATCAGCGGGCTGCTATTGATAACATATAATTTTTCCGGCGTGGCTTCTTTAGGCGCGGCAAAACTGAATTCATCAATGGCGCCGATACCCAGGAAACTCAATGTGGTTTTATCGTCAATCCTTGTGGTGGTTTTAAATTGGAAATCCCAGTAATTGGGCCTGATAGGGAGGTCAATCGCTTGAAATAACAATTGAAGGTAACTGCGACGCGCACTCGCAATAAAAGTGGTGTTCCTGCTGATAGGTCCGTCGAATGTTGCGGCCAGTTCTGTTGCACTAAGGCGAACATTTCCCTGCAAATGGGTAGGGTTACCATTTTTTTGTTTGAATTGAAATACACTGCTCAGGGTATTATCATAGCGGGCATCGAAAGCCGAACTACTCAGTTTTACATCTTCAATGAAACTCACATTGAGGATACCCTGCGGGCCTCCACCGCTGCCCTGGGTGCTGAAGTGGTTGATGATAGGTACTTCGATACCGTCGAGATAAAAAACATTCTCACTCGGCGCACCACCGCGAATGATCACATCGTTCCTGAATCCTCCGCCTCCAACACCGCCGCCCACACCCGGCAATGACTGGATCACTTTGCTGATATCAAAATTACCGCCTGGGTTGGCTTTGATATCTTCCGTGGTGAGTCGCTGGATACTTAAAGGACTTTCGAGGCTGGTTGCCTTTGCCGTATTTTTTCTTCCGGCTACAACAATGGTACTCAATTGGCCAACATTGGGTTCCAATTCTATCCCCAGGGTGTTTTCATTACCTGTTGTAATTACCAGGTTATTCAATATTTTGGATTGATAGCCAACAGCCGTTAATTCAAGGGTATAGGTCCCGGGCTTGATATCAGTAAATCTAAAACTTCCTTTGCTGTCTGTGGTTTTTCCTGTTTCACCCGGCTTAAGGGTTACGGTGATTCCGGAAAGTGGCTGTAGGGTGTTTTTATCTGTAATCGTTCCGCTCAGGCTGCCAGTTTGAGCCATAACCACCAGGCTAAGCACACTGCCCACCAGGGCCATCATCCATTTTTTAATTATTCTGTCGATCATCTATGGGTTATTATTATAATATCCGGTTTAACGGATTCCAAAAAATAGCTGAAAGTAAAACGAAAAATCGGCTAAATGGTTCAATCTGCCGGCCACAAAAAAGTATATGAAGGCAATGCCAATGTTGGCTGGAAGTTCTTATCCTCTTGTTTTATAAAAAGCGTAGTAACTTTTACATCGGTGAATATTTGTATTTTTTTAACATCAAATTCAAATATTTTTGGGAATGGCTAATCAGACCTCACAACATATCCTCAGTACTTCAGCAAATTTGTTGGGCTTTTGCCTGATAGTGTTAACCTCGCTGCATATTTCAGATAAAACCGCCATGGGATTTCTGGATGAGTTTACATCCGTTGTTGCTGTATCACTCATCATTTCCTGTTTGTTTTCTTTTATTTCAATAAGATCATCTGAAAAAGAAAGAGCACCGTTACTAGAAAAGATTGCGGATTACTTTTTTATAACTTCATTAATTGGGATTCTGATAATTATTGTGGGAGTTTTTTTGGCCATATTATAAAGAGCCTTATTCTTGCAGAAACTAAAATATCAATGGATATTTTCTTTGATGCTCTTTATTTCTTATCAATAAAAAGCATCTTAAAAGCCACAATCAACATAAGTACGGCAAAAATTCTTTTAACTGTCAGTTGTGGTAAACTGAGTGAGAATTTACTTCCTAAATAGCTGCCTACCACAAAGCCAATGGCTAACAGTCCCGCATAGCGGAAATCAACATAGCCCTTTTTATAATAATTTATTACGCCCAGAATGCCTACCGGGAAAAGCATCAATGCCAGTGAGGTTCCCTGTGCCTGGTGCTGAGAGAATGCCAGGAAATAAACCAATGCCGGTACAATGATGATGCCGCCACCAATACCCACCATGCCCCCGAGTATACCCGCGGCTAAACCCGTTAAGATTATGATGATAATTGTTTCCGTGGTCATATGAGGTTTGTTTAACGGCTGCACAGAAGTTTAGCTCTTATAGGTTTCTTTATACAGGGTTAAAGCATCCTGGATGATCTTCAGCGCAGTGGCTTTATCCTGGAACTCTTCCACCACTACAGTTTTGTTTTCCAGTTTTTTATATTCTTCAAAAAAGTGGCGCAGTTCAAGGAAGAAGTGGGCCGGCATCTCTTCTATATTGTTGATATAATTCACACTGGGGTCGGTATGTGCCACAGCAATGATTTTATCATCAGCATCACCACCATCTATCATTTGCATGACGCCAATTACCCTTGCTTCTACAAGGCAGAGTGCCTGCACGCTGATGCTGGATAGAACGAGAATATCCAACGGATCTTTATCATCTCCCAGGGATTGCGGGATAAAACCATAATTGATGGGATAATGGAAGGAGGAATGAATAA
>JAHEEX010000057.1 GCA_024640465.1 Sphingobacteriales bacterium
ATGTGTAAAGGAGCATCAACCCATTTCATGGCAGGAATCAGGTTTTCAAAATAACGGCCCTCATTAACTGCACCCTGGTATAAAATGATCCTGTCTTTTTTTATTTGAACCGGTTGTAATCTAAACCGACCAATATTCCGAATAACGGAATAGGATACTCCATAATCATTCATCAGGATATCAGCTATTGGCTGATTAACCGTATAACCAAATGTATAACGAGGTACGGCAAATCTTTCAATGGCTTTCCATATACGAAAGACCTGTGGCCTGGTTACCACTTCTTTCATTTCACAAAAAAGCTCATGTGCATCGTAGACACGGGGAATTCCTTTACATACCGATATAAAATAGCAGGGTAGGATGGTATCGAGATCTATGGCACAAACGAGATCCATTTTTTGGAAAATCATCCATAAAAACAAACGGATATTATATTCAATATAAAAGGCTTTTCCCTTTTTAAAAAAGCAATAAAGCCTCTTTTGTTCAAATCCTGTTTGACTCAATGGGGGTGAATCCTTTAATTTCCGACCAACCAGTTTCACGCGATAACCTTCTCTTGACAATGAACCACATATCCTGATCATGCGCTGATCATAAGACAGATCGTTGGTTACGGCAAACAAAAGGGTTTTCAATTTTCCGGGTTTGATATGAAGATAGGGTTTTGAGATAAAAATCACTTGAAGTATAAGAGTCCAAGGGAAAACAAAATTTCGATTTGATTGAAAAAGTTAATAAGTTGAGGGTTCAAAAATGTATAAATCAATCATATGGATAATGTTCAACAGTCCGGTGGTGTTCCTGCAGGGCCACAACGACCTACTTTGCTGACTGTATTATGTATTTTAACATTTATTGCCAGTGCATGGGGTATCATTAGTGGTATCAGTAATTATATGAATGCCGATATTAGTTCCCAAATTGCCGGTACTGCATTGGATTCCGCAAAAGAACAGATCAGTAAAGAGAGTGATAACGCGGCGGCCAGTAAAATGGCTGAAAAGGTAATTTCCGGGGCCTCCGAAATGCTAAACCCGGCCAATATCAAGAAAAATGCACTTTTTTCCATTTTGGCGAACATATTGACCCTGGGAGGGGCCTTCCTGATGTTCCAATTAAAGAAAATGGGGTTCTGGGCATATGTGGCCGGAACCGGCATTGCCATTATTACCCCTCTTGTAGTGTATGGAGCTTCTAACCTGATGAGCATTGGGATGACGGCAGTAGTTGGATTTTTTGGGATCCTTTTCGCCGTCCTTTATTCGTTAAACCTGAAATATATGCACTAATTGAAAAATATTCTCTTAAAAAGCCCGGGAAAATAAGCCCCGGGCTTTTTTTTGTATATAATTTCCTTACCTTTGCACCCATTTTACAGATGCTATTGGATGCAAAAAAAAACAGAGATGTCAACTATTACAACTGAAAAAAAGTCAAGAATTTTCGCCGAATTTGGTGGAAACGCAAAGAACACCGGATCTATTGAGGGTCAGATCGCACTTCTTACAGAGCGCATCAATCACATTGCACAACACCTGCAAAAAAACAAGAAAGATTTCTCCTCCCACAGGGGACTGATGGCGATGGTAGGACAGCGTAAGCGCCTCCTGATCTATCTGAGCAAGCATAATCTTACAAGCTATCGCGCACTGCTCGAGAAACTCGGACTTAGAAAATAACTACATTCCCGTAAAGAACTATTCCCAACTACAACGGTTGGGAATTAGTTTTTTATGGTCACTCCCTCAAAAATCTGCTTTATGCTTCAACAACCTATTCAATCTACAATCGACCTGGGCAATGGCCAGGTGATTACTATAGAAACCGGCAGGCTCGCACGCCAGGCCGATGGTGCCGTTACAGTTCGCCAGGGAAATTGTATCCTGCTGGCAACCGTTTGTGCTACAAAAGAACCAAAAGAAGGACAGGATTTCTTTCCATTGTCGGTTGACTATATGGAAAAATTTGCTTCTGCCGGTCGTATCCCAGGATCTTTCTTCAAAAGGGAAGGCCGCCTGAACGACTATGAAATCCTGATCAGCCGCCTGATCGATCGCGCTTTGCGCCCACTTTTTCCGGAAGATTATCTCTGCGAAGTACAGGTGATCATTACACTGGTATCTTCAGACCCGGAGATCATGCCTGATTCCCTGGCATGCCTCGCTGCATCAGCCGCACTGGCAGTTTCTGATATTCCCATTAAAGAAGTTATCTCAGAAGTCAGGGTTGCCCGCGTTGATGGCAAATTTATCATTAATCCACTTCGCAGTGAACTGGCAAAAGCCGATATGGATTTCCTGATCGGTGCTACCAGCAAGAACCTGATGATGGTGGAAGGCGAATCTAAACAGTGTTCTGAAGAAGATTTCATTAAGGCACTTGAAATTGCCCATGATGCTATCCGCAAGCAGATCATTGCCCAGGAAGACTTAAGGTCAAAAGTGGGTGTTTCGGTTATGCGCGATTATCCAAAGCCCTTGCATAAGGAAGAAGTGAAAGAAAAGGTTTATGCCTTTGCAAAAGATAAAGTACTGACTATTGCCAGGTCTGCAAGCAGTAAAAATGATCGCAGTGTAGCTTTTGATGCACTTAAAAAAGACATTGTTGCTTCTTTTGGGGAAGAAGTTGCCGCAGAAGATATCAAACTGGCAAAGAAATATTACGAAGAATTGAAATGGGATGTTGTGAGAGATATGATTGTGGATGAGCGGGTACGCCTGGATGGTCGTAAACTGGACCAGGTAAGGCCTCTGAATATGGAAGTGGATGTGCTGCCTTCACCTCATGGTGCAGCTTTGTTTACACGTGGTGAAACACAGTCACTTACAACGATTACCTTAGGTACTCCTTTAGATGAATTACTGATCGAAAGCGCAGCTACTTCAGACTACAGCAAGTTTATCTTACATTATAATTTCCCTCCTTATTCAACAGGTGAGGTTAAATTCCTGAGAGGCCCGGGCAGAAGGGAAGTAGGACATGGTAACCTGGCTTTACGCTCCCTGAAGCAAATGATGCCGGGAAATGACTATCCATATACTGTAAGGGTAGTAAGCGACATCCTGGAATCAAACGGTTCTTCTTCCATGGCTACCGTTTGCGCCGGTTCACTGGCCCTGATGGATGCCGGCGTTCCTTTTGCCAAACACGTTAGTGGGGTGGCGATGGGATTGATCACCCGTCCTGCTGATGGAAAATATGCGATTCTCACAGATATCCTGGGTGATGAAGATCATCTGGGGGATATGGACTTTAAAGTTACGGGAACACGAGATGGCATATGTGGTATCCAGATGGATATCAAGATCGACGGTCTTAGTATGGAAACCATGCGTGAAGCATTGGAACAAGCCCGCAAAGGCAGGTTAACGATCCTCGACTCCATGTATGATTGTATATCTTCACCTCGCGAGGAAGTGAAACCACACGCGCCGAGAATGGTGAAGCTCTTTATAGATAAAGAGTTCATTGGAGCCGTTATCGGCCCGCAAGGAAAGATCATACAGGAAATTCAGCGCGAAACAGGAGCTACCA
Organism: Sphingobacteriales bacterium; assembly: GCA_024640465.1. Classification (GTDB taxonomy): domain Bacteria; phylum Bacteroidota; class Bacteroidia; order Chitinophagales; family Chitinophagaceae; genus Pollutibacter. The sequence continues at coordinate 3,541 of JAHEEX010000057.1, forward strand.
TCAATATAGAAGAAGTGGGTAATCAGGGAGAGGTAAGCATATTCAGCAAAGCCAAAGATGGCCTGGATAAAGCCGTAGCCTGGATCAAAGGAATCGTTTCTGTTCCGGAAGAAGGGGAAGTATATGAAGCAAAAGTGAAATCAATCATGCCATATGGGGCATTTGTTGAATTCCTGCCTGGTAAACAAGGCTTGTTGCATATCAGTGAAGTGAGCTGGAAAAGGTTAGAGACACTGGAGGGTATCATGAAAGAAGGTGATTCCGTGAAAGTTAAACTCATTGGAGTGGATCATAAAACCGGAAAATTCAAACTCAGTCGCAAAGCGCTTATCGCTAAGCCAGAGGGTGGCCCGGGACAGACCAATTAATCTAAAAAATACAGGCCATCTGAAAAGATGGCCTTTTTTATTATGGACAGAAAATTCCTGGCAGTACATTTTTCACCGGTATCGGAAGCGCAAAAAGACCTGTTAACCGGACTTCTATCTCAAGCCGGATTTGAAGGGTTTGAAGATAATGAAGAAGTGTTTTCTGCCTTTATTGATGCAGCCAAATTCGACCCTTCTGAATTTGAATCTTTAGTTTCGGTAGTGGGTGCAACACATTCATTTTCATATATAAAAGAAGAAAACTGGAATGCCAAATGGGAGTCCTCATTTGAGCCTGTGATCCTGCCAGGAAAGGTGACTGTAAGGGCTTCCTTCCATGAACCTGTAACTGGCGTTGAACATGAGATCATCATTACACCCAAGATGAGTTTTGGGACCGGACATCATGCAACAACCTGGCTTATGATGGAAGAAATGCTGACCCGTGATTTTAAGGGGAAGTCGGTTTTTGACTTTGGAACTGGAACAGGCATACTGGCCATCCTGGCAGAAAAACTGGGAGCTAAGTCTGTTGAGGCTGTGGATAATGACCCCTGGAGCCTGGATAATGCTGCAGAGAACCTGGAGAACAACCAAAGTAAGAAAGTGCATTTATATGGCCTGGAAACCATTCCGCCCGGTGAAAAATTTGATATCCTCATTGCCAATATCAATAAAATAGTGATCCTTGAAAACAGGTTAAAATTAGTTGAAGCTTTAAAACCGGGTGGTTTATTATTACTGAGCGGCCTAATGACTGAGGACAGGGATGATATTGAAAAAGCCTTCTTTCCACTGGTAGGTAAACCGTTGATATTCCGTGAAAAAAATAATTGGATCATTTTGACGTTTACCTTGTAGCTTAGAGGTAAGTGGGGATGCTATATGACCATTTTGTTAATTTTCCGTATCTTTGTTTATCAACTTCAACCTGTCTGGATAGATGAATGAACTCTTATTAGTTATGCTTGCCTATTTTATTGGTTCAATACCCACAGCGGTCTGGATCAGTAAATCGCAATTTAATATAGACATACGTGACTATGGCAGTGGAAATGCCGGTGCAACTAATTCCTTTAGGGTGCTTGGTGCACGCTGGGGAACTATTGTTATGGTTATTGATATGTTGAAAGGCCTTTTAGCGGTTAAGCTTGCATTACTAATGCCATATTATGTACAGAATGATTTTGCCAGGACCAACTTTCAAATTGGCCTTGGGTTAGCAGCTGTATTAGGACATATTTTTCCGGTTTGGGCAGAGTTCAGAGGTGGTAAAGGAGTAGCAACTTTATTTGGGCTGGTATTGGGCATTTCACCCTGGACCGCACTTGGTTGTGTTGGAATATTTTTAGTGGTTTTATTTGTTACAAGGTTTGTATCACTTAGTTCAATCCTGGCCAGTCTGGCTTTTCCGATATTTATTCTGATCATTTTTAATGTAGACAACGAAGCATACCGCATATTCGCTTGTGCAGTTGCTTTATTGGTGATTTTAACCCATCAGAAAAATATCAACCGATTATTAAGGGGCAGCGAAAGCAAGGCACCCATCTTTAAGTATCGTGATCGCCGAAGAGAAAGAAGGCACGGCGATCATTTCCAGTAATCAATTTCAGCATCTTAACATTTCTTACAGGCTTACCGGTATTACTTGGTACAAGTATTGTTTAATATTTTGTAAATGCATTTCTTATGCGTATAACCCTTATCCTCTTCACCTTTGTTTTATCATTTTATTCCTGTCAGAAAAACAGCATTACCGGCAGAAGTCAGCTTATCCTGCTCAATGAAAGCGATTTGCAAAAAATGTCTTCAGATGAGTATAAAAGTTTTCTCTCCAAGAATAAAGTGGTCAGTTCTGCAGGAAGCAGGGACCAGGAAATGGTAACCCGTGTAGGAAAACGCATAGCCAATGCCGTTGCTGTTTTTGCTGCTGAGCAGGGTAAATCAGATTTGCTTACAGGATATAATTGGGAATTCAACCTGGTTGATTCTAAAGAAGTAAATGCATGGTGTATGCCTGGTGGTAAAGTAGTAGTGTATACGGGACTGTTACCTGTTTCACAAAATGAAGCCGGACTGGCGATAGTAATGGGACATGAAATTGCACACGCAGTGGCAAAACACGGAAATGAAAGGATGAGCCAGGGAATGATGCAGCAGATGGGTGGGATTGCCATTTCGGTAGCAGTGGCCAATAAACCTGCAGAAACGCAGGCCATTTTCATGGATGCTTATGGAATAGGCTCTGCAGTAGGAGGAACACTTCCATTCAGCAGAAAGCATGAACTTGAAGCAGACAGGTATGGGCTGATTTTTGCAGCCAAAGCCGGTTATGATCCCAGGGAAGCAACGGCTTTTTGGGAAAGAATGGCTAAGTTGGCATCAGGGCAAAAGCCGCCTGAAATACTTAGTACCCATCCTTCTGATGAAACCCGGATTGAAAAAGTTAAACAGTATGCACAAGAAGCTATGAAGTATTATAAACCTGTAAATCAATCATCTAAGTAGGTTTACTTAAATTTTAGGTCCGATATTTAAGGGGAAATCTTGCTTTTTAGGTAAATATGTTGCGATTATTTAAGAATTCCTTAACTTTGCAGTTCATCCCTTAAATACAATTGAAGCATGATGCAAACAATGTTTGAAAAACTTCAGCTTCATGAAGAAAAGAATCTTCTGATTCAGGGTCTTCCTTCCTCCATCGAAAAGCAGTTTACCAAATTATCATTCGCAAAGAATGTAACGCCATTACTGCGTTCCAGGAAGATTGATTTTGCTTTGGTTTTCGCCGTTAACCAGAATCAGTTGAATTCGATTATGCAGGATGTTATTCCTGCCTTGCATGAAGAAGGAAAATTGTGGATTGCTTATCCCAAAACTGCATCAAAGATCGTTAGCGATCTGAATCGTGAATGCAGTTGGAAATGCATCCGTAACAAAGGTTTTGAAAGTATACATGAAACCTGCCTGGATCATGTATGGAGTGCTATTCGTTTTCAACGCGAGGGTATCCCGCTGAGGAGTATGGCCGAAACAGTAATGGATGCCGAATGTTTGGAAACAGTAGAATCAGTATCTGCCAGCCCTGCTTCCAAAGTACGGGGATTCGGAAAAATGGCCAGTCGCATTTAGTAACCGGCTGATAATTAAAATTTGTAATTACCTTGAAGGATTATCTCTAATCGAGATAATCCTTTTTTTATGATTCAGAATGTTGAAATTAAAGCCCGCTGCGAAGATCCCAGGCATATACGGGATTACCTTTTATCCCATCATGCCATTTTTAAAGGTACCGATACACAACGTGATACCTATTTTAATGTGCCCAACGGCAGAATGAAACTGAGGCAGGGCAAAATAGAAAATGCCCTCATACATTACAACCGGTCAAACCAGAAAGGACCGAAATCATCCGAGGTTACCCTTTACCCGGTAGCAGAAAGTAATTTGTTGAGGAGCCTGCTGGAAAAAGCGCTGGGGATTAAAGTTGTAGTGGATAAGGTTCGGGAAATCTATTTTATCGAAAATGTAAAATTTCATATTGATATTGTCAACAAACTGGGAAATTTTGTGGAGATAGAAGCCATCAGTATAGATGGGAAACTGCCCATGGAAAGACTAACTGATCAATGCAAGCATTATATGAAAGCTTTTGGGATCAGCGAAGAAGATTTACTGCATAATTCATACAGTGATCAAATGTTGAACAACATGGAATAGTATGACCAGCTTTGTTCCATGTATAACGCTGGGATATGTCATAATCCTGAACCTAGCATACTAAATCGTCAAATTTTCTGTTTTTTTGTAGTGACTTTTGAAACAGGGTTACAGTGGAGAGTACTATTTATGTAAATCTGAGTATCCCCGGATTTAGCCGGTTCCCCGTTTTATTAGTCAAGAAAAGAAATGAAGCGCAGATTAAATATTATCTCTGTATTCCTGGTATTACTGGTATTTTTTATACTGGGTATAAGGGCAACCGTAAAAGATGATGCGGATGAAAAGGTTAAACAGAAATATTACCATGAACTTAAGACCTTCCAAACGCATTTAATGTCTTTGCAACAGGCGGTAACCCTCAACAAGCCTGCAGATAGTTTACGATTAATTTTCAAAAAAGCTCGTATATCATATAAGAAAGTTGAGCTTTTCATAGAATATTATTTTCCCCATTACATATACCTGATCAATCCGCCACCAATAAAAATGGCTGAAGATCACAACCCGCCACAAGGTTTACAGGTTATAGAAGAGCAGATTTTTCCGGATTATGACCCGGCTAATAAAACCAGGTTGATGGGAGATCTGTATAAGATCAACTCGGCCGTTGAAGCCCTTACCGGATTTGAACAATTTTTTATTGTAGACAGGAATTTGCCGGATGCCCTGATGGAAGAAATGTACCGCATATTGACACAGGGAATCACTGGCTTCGATTCGCCTGTATCACTGCAATCCATACCCGAAGCTGCTTCCGCGATCAGTACTGTCAGAGAAACCCTTGAATTGATTCAGGATCGATTCACGGCAGAGGGTAAGCCCGGATATCAAAAAAGCATCGGTTTGCTTAAAGAAGCTGAAAAATATTGTCAGAAAAACAATGATTTTGATTCTTTCGACAGGATGCATTTTATTCGTCAATATCTTAATCCGGTTACTGCCTGGCTTGGAGCAGAAAAATTACGTTTAGGAATCTATGATCATACAAGAACCAGTAAACTGCCTTTAACCCCGGGAATTTATAAATACTATTCACTGTTTGATCAGCGGCTGGTGTCGACCCGGTTTTTTGCCGGAGATTCGGTCATTGCAAGTCCTGAACTGGTTGCCCTGGGTAAGAAGTTATTTTTCGACTCATTATTGGCAGGCAATAACCAACGTTCCTGCGCTACCTGTCATAAGCCTGAGTTGGCTTTTACCGACGGGTTGCCTAAGAGCCTGGCGTTGGAGGAATATAAAACAGTACATCGCAATGCGCCAACATTATTGAATAGTGCCTTGCAAAGGGATTTGTTCGCTGATCAAAGACAGAAAGTTTTAGAAGACCTGGTAACCGAAGTGCTGGCCAATAAAGAGGAAATGAATTCGTCCGTTGATGAAGTGGCAAAAAAAATTTCCATGCGGGCTGACTATGAAACCGTTTATCAAAAAGCATATGGCGACCAGCAGTATTCCGGCAAAAGAATTGCCAGGGCCATTTCTGCTTATGTTCGGTCGCTCATCTCTATGAATTCAAGGTTTGACCTTTATATGAGGGGACATAATGACAAATTAAGCAGGGACGAGATCAAAGGTTTCAATCTTTTCATGGGTAAAGGCAAATGTGGTACCTGTCATTTTGCCCCACTCTTTAACGGATCAAAACCCCCTTTGTACTCTTTTATTGAAGCTGAAGTAATTGGCGTGCCGGAAAGCACAGACACCATTCATCCTATGCTTGACCCCGACAGGGGAAGGGTGGAAATTTCACAGTCACCAGTACACGAATTTGCCTTTAAAACCCCAACGGTGAGGAATATCGAACTAACAGCACCATATATGCACAATGGTGTATATAAAACGTTGGAAGAAGTAATTGACTTTTATAATAAAGGCGGTGGAGTTGGTTTGGGTCTGAATATTCCTAACCAAACACTCCCATTTGATAAACTCAGCCTTACAGCACCAGAGAAAAAATCACTGGTAGCTTTTCTCAGAAGCCTGACTGATACATCAGTGCTGCAGGACAAATATTAATCAAATACATCACAGGAAGCAGCATTTAGCTTATAATAAGGGCTTAATCTTATATTTATATCAATAATAAAAATAAAATGGCATCAACTTCCTTTCTTTTATATGGAGCCAATGGTTATACAGGAACCCTGATCGCTAAAATGGCTAAAAATTATGGATTGAAACCCATTCTGGCAGGCAGAAGAAAAGAGGCCCTAGAACCCCTTGCTCAATCACTGGGCCTGGAGTATAGCGTTATAGACTTGAATGATAAACCTGTTCTTGATGCTGCATTGAAAGAGGTTTCTCTTGTACTGCATGCAGCCGGGCCTTTTAGATATACTGCTCAACCGATGATTGAAGCATGTATTCGCACAAAAACGCATTACATTGATATCACTGGTGAAATAATGGTGTATGAATTAGCCCGGAAATTTGATGCTGCTGCAAGAGAGGCAGGAATAATGATTATGCCGGGTGTTGGATTTGACGTGGTTCCTACAGATTGTATGGCATTGTTCCTTAAAGAACGGATGAATGATGCCAGCGATCTGAAACTTGCATTTGCATCACTGGGGGGAAGATTAAGTCATGGTACAGCCACCACTATGGCATTGGGTGCGGGGGAAAAAAGCGCGGTAAGGTTGGATGGAAAAATAACCGCCGTTCCATTGGGACACAAAGGCATGTGGGTTGATTTTGGACTGAAGAAATTATTTGTAATGACCATCCCCTGGGGGGATATTTCCACAGCTTATACCACTACCGGTATTCCTAATATTGAAACGTATACCGGTGTTTCACCAAAGACCTATAAGATACTTAAATACCAGGGCCTTTTCAACTGGCTGCTTCGAACTTCGTTTATGCGCAACCGGGAGTTAAAAAAAATCAAGGCAAGACCGGCTGGCCCTTCTGATGAACAAAGGGAAAAATCAAATGCGCTCGTTTTTGGCGAGGTGTCTAACATGGCCGGAAAAAAGATGCAGGCAAGGATCATTGGTCCGGATGGCTATACTATTACTGCAGAAGCCAGCCTCATCATTACTAAAAAGATCCTGGAAGGAAATTTTAAAACGGGCTATCAGACACCGGCTGGGTGTTATGGGGCTGATTTGATCATGGAAGTGAATGGAGTGACAAGAGAAATTGTGCTATAAGAAATATTCTTTGCGTTCTTTTTTCTTTCCGGTAAAGTCATTACATCAATATTTCTCTTTCCTTTTTAATGGTCATTTTATCAGTATGCATGATAGTAATTGCCAGCGATTCCGTTTTTGGTAATTCATATTTAAAATAAAATTTCATGGTCTCCAGCTTACTGAAATAAAAATCTTTTTGGTGATCAGGTATGTCATTTTTTTGCAAAGCCTGATGTGCTTTTACTGCTTGTTTCAACCACTGCCAGGCTACTGTTACCAGTCCACAATATTCCATGAACAAATTTGCATCAGCCATATATAATTCCACTTCACCTTTTATGGCAAAAGACTGCAGGTATTGCAGAACTTTTTGCAGTTTTTCAACAGCGGCTCCGCATGCTTTGCTGTAGGGTAATAGGTCTTCAAAGCCACTGGCTTCCTCGATTGTTTGCATGATCTCACCTGCCAGCATTTGCAATGCTTTACCTGATTGCATGGTAACTTTACGGCCAAGCAGGTCCATGGATTGAATGCCGGTAGTTCCTTCATAAATCGACATGATCCTGATATCCCGGTAATATTGCTGTGCATCAAAATCCATGGTAAAACCATAGCCGCCAAATACCTGCAGGGCATTGCTTACAGAAACGATGCCGGCTTCTGAAGGATATGTCTTTACTATTGGTGTTAATATTTCTAACAGTAGGAATGCTTTCTCTTTTTCTGCACCATCCAATATTTTTTCTAGATCATACCATTTAAGGCATTCAACAACCAGGCTTAATGATCCTTCAACAATGGATTTTTGCATCAGCAACATACGGCGCACATCTGCATGGTTGATGATCAGGGTTTGTTCTTTTGTAAGATCCTTATCAGAAATAAGCCGTCCCTGTGGGCGCTCATTGGCATAATGCAAGGCATTATAATATGCAGCTGATGCTACAGCAGCAGCTGTTTGACCAACTGCAATCCGTGCTGCATTCATCATCTGGAACATGTAGGATAAACCTCTGTTGACTTCGCCAACGAGGAATCCTTTTGTAGGGCCACCTTCACCAAAGATCAAATGCGTAGTGGCATAACCACGCTGTCCCATTTTCTGAAAATCAGCCGCACAGATTAAGTTGTTGTTTTGCAAACTGCCATCATCTGAAGGTAAATATTTGGGGACCACAAAAAGTGATATCCCTTTCGTTCCGGCAGGAGCTCCCTTGATACGGGCAAGCGTAAGGTGTATAAAGTTTTCACAGGCCTCATGTTCTCCGGCAGAAATAAAAATCTTCTGACCCGTGATATGATAACTGCCATCACTTACAGGTTCAGCTGCAGTGGTTATATCAGATAATGAACTGCCTGCCTGGGGTTCTGTTAATGCCATGGTACCCTGCCATTTTCCTTCCATCATTGGCGGCATATAGATTTTCTTCAGCGCCTCATTACCAAAAGAACTGATTAATTCCAAAGATCCGGTTGAAACGCCGATATACCCCTGTGCACTGCTGTTTGCGGCTTCAAAAATGAGGTGTGCCGCTGCAAAAATAGTATAAGGCAATTGTGTCCCTCCATCTTCAATGTCTGTTGTAGCAGTGTACCAGCCTGCATCTGCAACTGCTTTAATGATATTTTTTAATTGCGGATGAGAATGGATTCTGCCGTCTTTGTGTATTACAGGCTGACTGTCCATTTCTTTAAAAAAGGGAAACATCTCTTTGTCTGCAATTCCTTTGGCTGCATCGAGTAAGAAGTTGAGTTCCTCTTTTCCGCCTACATGGGCATAACGGGAATAAGTAGTGAGTTTCTCGATTTCGTGTACTTCGAAAAGCAGAAAACGAAGGTTTTCCATACTGATGTACTGTCTTGTCATATTAATTATTTTTTAACCGCTATGGCGCTAAGATTGCTGCACAAAATTTTCCTTCATGTAGGCCGGATTGGGATACTTGTAAAATCCTTCCCCTGTTTTGACACCGAGCTTACCGGCATCTACATATGTTTTTAAAAGAGCTGCAAATTTCTGGCTCTTTTGATCTGTTTGGTTATTGGTTACATGCCATGCCGTATCCAGCCCAATTGTATCCAGGATTCCAAACGGGCCGCTGGGCATTTTGAAATTTCCCATCCAGCTCCTGTCTACATCTTCAATGCTGGAAACTTCATTGGTAACTAAGGAACCGGCTGCTCCAATCAGCGCCATCAGCATGGCGTTGAATATGTAACCGTTTGATTCTTTTTTTACAAAAACAGGTGTCTGGTTTAATTTTTTGCCCATTTCCATTAGCAGATCAATGACCCACGGCTCGGTGGCTGCATGGGGCATAATGTCTACTACATTGGCGAAGAATACATCGTGAAAATGAAATGCACAAAATAATCCAGGCCTCCCGGTTTCTGCAGCAAACCAGGATGGGAGCAAATAAGATGTATTGGTAGTGAAAATCGTTTGGGGCGGACATAGTGTAGCGAATTGTGACCATACCTTTTTCTTAACAGCCAGTTCTTCAAGAACAGATTCACTCACAAAATCTGCATCTTTTGCCGCTTCTGCAGGATCCAACGTAAACCGTATTCTTTGGAGCGCCTCAGCAGATTTTTCAGCGGTAATTAATTTTTTATCAACGAGAGATTTCAGGATGGAGGCCTGTATCTTCCTCGCAGAATCAAAGGCCTTTTCATTGATATCGTAGATCGTGGTATCAAATCCACTCAATGCGGATTGCAGGCCAATTCTTAAACCCAATGTGCCGCTGCCAATAATGAGTACTTTTTGTATGTCTGCCAATTTTATAGCCATGGAAGATAGTTGATGGTTTTGTTAATAAAAATGACTAATCCGTTTATATTGTATGGCCTTCTGAGCGTTTTCTGCACAGGCTTTTAAAACATAAATTAGTCCTGCAAAACGTTCATCTTTTGTGAATCCCTTTTTGTATCGCGCATATATTTGTTGTACTATCCCCCCGATTTTATAGGCACCAAAAACATAATAAAAAAGCATATCAGGCTCCTGTATATTGCGGGATACTGCATATCTGCTCACTACTTCCTCACGCGTAAGGTTACCTGCCAGCCATGTAAGGTTAAAGGGTTTTAAAGCGGGACTGTCTGCCTCTTCTCCCCAATAGGCGAGGGTAGTGCCCAGGTCCATCAGTGGATCTCCCACTGTGGCCATTTCCCAGTCGAGTACAGCCAGGATATGCGACAGATCGAGTGGATCCAGCACCAGGTTATCATATTTATAATCATTATGGATAAAAGCTGGTTGATTTTCTACTGGAAGGTTGGCTCGCATCCAGGAAGCGGTTTCTGTCATGGCCGGGATATCGTCTGTTGCCGCATTTTCGTATCGGGCGATCCATCCTTCCACTTGCCGCTCAACATAGCCTTCGGGTTTTCCCATCGCCCTGAGCCCGGTAATATCAAGGTCAATATTGTGCAATGTTGCCAGGTTATCAATCGCGGCAGTTGAAATACTTTGCATCAAAGCAGGACTTAGTTCAATCCCTTTGGGTACCTTATTACGTAAAATTATACCACTTACTTTTTCCATCAGGTAAAATGGGGTACCCATTACCGTTAAATCATCTGAATAGATTAACGGAGCGGGTATGACGTGATATACCGGCTTCAGTGAGCTGAGTACTTTGTATTCGCGCCCCATATCGTGGGCCGACTTAATATTAGCACCATGGGGTGGTTTCCGTAATATGCAGGAACCACCATTCCAGTTTAGCTGGAAGGTCAGGTTTGAATAGCCTCCCGGGAATTGCGTAATTTGCAACGGACCCCTGAATCCCCGAAAATTCTCAGACATATATGCTGTCAGTTTTTCAGGATCCGGCATTTCACCTTCACGGGCTTCAATAGGTTTGTCAATAAATGCGGAATAATTTTCCATGTAAATTCTGCTATAACTTAATTATATGCCTTCATATTTTTTTAAGATGGAACGAGCCAATGAAGCTTTATGTACTTCATCCGGTCCATCATAAATTCTGGCTCCTCTTTCATGACGGTACCAGAAAGAAAGTGGTGTATCATCTGTTAACCCTAATGCACCATGTGTTTGAATCGATCTGTCCAATACTTTCTGCAAGATATCCGCTACAAAAAATTTAATGGTCGAGATCTCGTTTCGAACCGCTTTTGCTCCCAGTTTGTCAAGTTGCAAAGCAGTATGAAGTACCATATACCTGGCTGCATTGATCTCAGCACGACTTTCTGCAATCCAGTTCTGTATGGTTTGTTTACTTCCCAGTTTGCTTCCATCTCCCATATCCCGCTCCAATGCCCTGCGGCACATCATATCAAAAGCCCTTTCACAGATGCCGATCCAGCGCATGCAATGATGAATGCGACCGGGGCCAAGCCTTTCCTGTGCCAGCTGAAAACCTGCACCTTCTTTCCCCACAAGGTTTGTAAGCGGAACCCGGCAGTTGGTATACAAAATTTCGGCATGACTATGATGGCCTTCGCCAGCTTCGCCCATGATAGGAATATTTCTGACCAGTTTGAATCCGGGCGTGTTGTTTGGTACTATGATCATACTTGCCCTTTCATAAGGAGAGGCCCCGGGGTTGGTAACGGCCATGACTACCGCAAAAGCAGCTCCATCTGCTGCTGTGGTAAACCATTTATGCCCGTCGATCACCCATTCGTTCCCCTCTATCCTGGCCGTGGTGCCCATCAACACCGGATTGGACCCTGCAAATTCCGGCTCGGTCATGGAAAAGCAACTCCTTATTTCCCCTTTCATCAGTGGCTTCAGGTATTGTTCCTGTAATGCTGCTGATGCATGTTTATGCAGGAGTTCAATATTGCCAATGTCTGGTGCCTGGCAGTTGAAAACATAATGTCCAAATGGCGAAGTTGCCATCAATTCGCTGACCTGGGCAAATTCAAGCATGGTCAGCCCCATGCTGCCCTCTGTTTCCGCAAGGTATGGAGCCCATAAGCCAAGTTTTTTGGCTTTCTCTCTTTTTACATCAAGGATCTTTGCGGCCTCATAAAATGGAAGCTTTAATAATTTACTTTCTTCCGGGTATAATTCCTGCTCTATAAAAGTTTTAAAGGCAGGGTATACTGATTTTAATCGATCACTGACAAAAATGTCTACCATAATGTTAAATTGTATATCCACCATCTGCAGTGTACACAGCACCGGTGCAAAAAGAAGAAGCATCTGCTGCCAGGAATAAGGCCAGCCCGGCAATATCTTCGGGAGCAGCGAGTTGAGGCAGGGCCTGTTTAGCCAATACCATTTTTAGAATCTTTTCATTTCCGGTAAGTGCTTCGCTGAATTTTGTTTGTATTAACCCTGGACAAATTACATTGGCCCTGATTTTATCCGATCCCCATTCTTTAGCCAATACTTTTGTTGTGGCAATAAGCGTAGCCTTACTGATACTATATAAACCAAGACCCAGGCCTGGCGTGAGACCTTCAATGCTGCTGATATTGATGATAGAACCGCCACCTCTTGCTTTCATGGAAGGATGGGCCAGCTTGCATAATTCGAGCGGGCCTTTTACATTCACTTCCATTATTTTATCAAATACCGGGGTATCCGTTTGAAGGATCGGGCCAAAGACAGGGTTGATCGCAGCATTGTTTACAATGATATCGATGCCACCATAGATTCCGATGGTTTTTTCAACAAGTGCTTTTATTTGCAGCATATCACCCATATGCGCTGCAATACCTGTTGCTTCAATTCCTTCTTTCCGGAATTCGGCTGCGGTTTCATCCACTGCATCCTGTTTACGGCTGGCGATAATTACTTTTGCACCTTGTTGTCCGAGTGCCAGCGCGATGGCTTTTCCAATACCTTTACTGGCGCCGGTGATAATAGCAGTTTTCCCTTCCAGTTGAAATAATTTCTTTATCTCCATTTTAAAGATACTTAATTGATTAAATGTAAGTGTTTATTTCTATTTGAATGCAGGGAAAAAGTAAACACAGAATAAATGCGAAAGACAATATTTCATATAACCTGAAGTTATTATCTTGCCTTCCTTAACTGATTTTATACTCTATGAAAAAAAGTGTTATCCTCATTTTTGTAGCTTCATTTCTTTTTGCATGTTCTAAAAATTCACCTTCAGAACCTTCAGAACCTTCCGGACCATATGTTAGTTCATTCGCAGGTGCGGCACCTCCGGGTTATGAAGACGGCCCGGGAATAACAGCCAGGTTTAATCATCCACTGGGTATAACCGTCGATATTTCCGGTAATTTTTTTATAGCTGATCAAAGATCACATACAATTCGAAAAATAACGCCATCAGGTATTGTAAGTACGGTGGCAGGAAGTGGTATGCAGAATGGGTATATTGATGCACAAGGGACTTCAGCAAAGTTTTCTTATCCTACAGGCATAACTTTGGATAAGCAGGGAAATATCTATGTTTGTGAATACCTGCAAGGGGTTATTCGTAAAATTACTCCGGGAGGACTTGTTAGTACATTTGCCGGGAAGGGACCATATGGTCCAAATTTTTTTTCTACCCCATTTGGAATGGTAACGGATAGCCATGGAAATTTAATTGTAGCAGATCAGAACAAAATATTTAAAATAGATCCTGCGGGAAATATTACCGGATATGCCGGTAGTTATGGTGGAGGCTTCCTGAATGGCGATACATTATCATCCAGATTTAGAACCATCGCTAACCTGGCGATTGATGGACAAGACAATGTATATGTAGCTGACACTGAAAACCACTCCATAAGAAAAATTTTTTCTGACGGGCATGTTATTACATTAGCTGGTACCGGTTCCCCGGGATATTTAGACGGTGATGTTAATACGGCTCAATTCAATTATCCAAATGGTGTAGCTGTTGATAATAACGGAAATGTGTATGTAGCTGACTTAATGAATGATCGCATCCGAAAAATTTCTGCAAATGGCATTGTAAGTACCATAGCGGGCAATGGAAAGAAAGGACTCGCAGACGGTCCGGCTTTGGATGCACAATTCTTTGGTCCGGTAAGTTTAACAATGGGTAAAGATGGAAAGCTTTATGTAGTTGATTTGGAGTACTCTCGCATCCGTTCAATTAAGCTTTAATTTTTCTCCCTTGTGGGTATGTAAAAACGCAATGTGAAAACGTCCACAGCCTTTGAATGGAAATTATTTCAAAATAACGGTGCCTATTTGCCTGGTGAGTTCTACTTCAAGCGCTTTCAGGTGCTGATGGGTTTGCAAGAGACCAAGCAGATCATCTGATGCTATATTCTTTTCGATATCATGCTGGTTTTCCAGGATCATCCGCTTGATTTTTCTGAGCTTAAGGTAATTAAAACAGGATTCAACTTCCTGTTTATACAGATCTTCCCTGTTAGGAAGAGGGCCATCGTAAAAGTCTTTCCAGCGTGGACTTATTTCATAACTGGTATCCATGATCGATACTGCAAGTTGACTTATCTTACTGTCTTCATGATACAGGAAATTTCGTGGAATTGGTTCAAGCCCTTCATTATAGAGCGTTCGAAAGGTATCAATGATTTTCAGTAACTCTTTATTGTCGATCAGATCTTCAAGATCATTCTGATCGATTTCTTCAAAAATATGGTCAGCTACCGTTTTGTTATCATCCCAGGGCTTAAGACCAAATTCAATCATGGCACGCACCGCCCCGCGTTCATGCATTTCATCCTTAAAAAGTAATTCAATGGTTTCATCATCCGAAACAGGAACTGAGGTTTGGGCATCCGCTGCGGCCTGCTCT
>JAHEEX010000220.1 GCA_024640465.1 Sphingobacteriales bacterium
TGCAATGGTGATAAGTGCCGGAAGCGCTTCCGGAATAGCAGCTACAGCCAGGGAAATGGCCAGTAATAACATTTTCATTGGATCCTCCCCTCTTAACAAACCAACACTTAATAAAACAAGGCAAATGAACAGGATGATATAAGATATTTTTTTCCCAAAATCAGTCATCCTTTTTTGTAAAGGCGTAACGGTATCTTCCTCCTGCAGCATCTGGGCGATTTTCCCGATCTCTGTATTCATGCCTGTACCAATCACAATACCTTTTGCCCTACCATTGGTAACATGAGTGCCTTTATATGCGAGATTAAATCTGTCTCCCAATGGGATATCGCCTCCATCAATTAGTTTTTCATTTTTATCTACGGGAACAGATTCGCCCGTTAATGCAGATTCATCAATACGTAAACTATATGATTCCGTTAACCTCAAATCTGCCGGAACAGCATTACCGGCATCCAGTAAAACAATATCACCCGGAACGATTTCAGCAGATGGCAGGGCAATTGGCTTTCCATCCCTGATTACCCGGGCCTGCAAGGATGCCATTTTCTTGAGTGCTTCCATGGCTTTTTCGGCCCTGTATTCCTGCACAAATCCGAGAATGGCATTTAATAAAACGATCACCAGGATGATCAATGAATCTGTAATGTCTCCTATAAAACCAGAGATCATTGCAGCGGCAATGAGCACCAGGATCATGAAATCGCTGAATTGAGACAGGAAAATAAGCCAGGCAGGTTTTTTCTTTTTAACCAGTAATTCATTAGGGCCAAACTCTATCCTTTTTTGGCTTACATCATGGGCATTCAGTCCCCCATCTCCGGAGCCGGTTTGTTTATATATTTCAGCGGGACTTAGCTGATGCCATTCCATAAATCTACTTTGAAATCTTATTCTTTGTAAGAAGCTTATCAATAACTGTTGCGATTCTTTCCACTCTTGTTTCTTCTTTTTTAGCCGCTGATAACCACTGAATAAATTCTCTTCGAACTGATTCTTTCAGTTTAAAAAACTTTTCATGGGCCAAAGGTTCATCAGCCAGGCATAATAGCAGGTCCTGTGGAATTTGTAGTTCCGATTCATCTTTGAATAAAACCACCTGAATAAAATCCCCGGCTTCCTTCCCGATCTTTTTCCTTACAGATGCTTTTACCGGCAGAAATAAATGTCCATTTCCCATGGGCATGAGCCGGTAGTCATGAAAAGTATAATTATCGATACTGCCTTTTACTTTTACCCAACCAAATGGGGCTTTTTTGTCCTGGGAGATTTCGGGGATCATGGCATAGGTCCACCCGCCTTTGCCCGGGAATTTTTGTAGTTTGTATTTTTTATTTACCAGTGGCTTTTCCATTATCCCTTTTTATCTTTTACAAAAGCAGCAACCCGGTTAAACAAAATATGCGATTTACCAGAATGGATTATTTATATCTGAATATAAGAAATTTTGAAAAAAGCATACCTGTGTGTATGCTATATTATGTTTAAATAAGAGCCTTTTAGTATAAAAAGATTACCGATTAACCGGCTTGCTGATTTTCTGCCTTATAACCACAGCATCATTGAGTACAAATGGCTTTGCAATCATCCAGTCTTTCCTTGGTTTTATGTTGAAAACGGGATCCAATAACAAATCAAATGAACTTTCCCAAAGATGCATATTTAAGTCAGCATCTTTATCCATGGTTAATTCAAATTCCAATGGGTCATTCCCCGCAAGATAATAACTCAGTATCTTATTATCCTTTCGGGAAAATACCCTGCTCTTACTTTCAAGAGATTTAACCCCATTTGCCTTCAAACCCGAAATACCCATTTTTTCATCAGCAAAAATATCATAACGATTAACTTTTCGGTTTGGCTTGATGAGCACCTTCAGGAAACGCCGATCATCCTTAACTGTATCCTGCAAAAACTCAATTGAAGGGCCTGAAATTTGTTTTAATGGTGCTTCCGCCATATAAGTGAACTTTGACCCATATTTACTAAATAAAGATTCCTGGTTCAAAGGCGCTGCATTTACAGGACTGTTACCCAGCACAGATTTCGTCCACTCATCCATGTTATTGTCATAGGTGGTCCAGTATGCCTTTGCATCATCTTTATCATACACATATAACAGACTGTTTGGTTTGCCTTCGCCATTTCCATATCCGGAACTTAGATGTGCGTTCACCAAAAAGACCAAACACAATATCATGAAAAAAGAAGCCACCCGGTTTTTATTGCTAAATGAACCTAATACAGGTAATAAAAGTGAGAAACACAGCACTGTGAGTACAGCTGATCCGGCCAGCATTTTCAGGCCCAGTCCTACCGGAAACATTTTAATTAAAGGAGCCAGAATAACTAAAGCAGGAATAGACAAAACTGTATTTACAATGGCGTTTGATTTGCCGGTAAGTACATAATAACCAAGCATTATTAAAGAGGCAAATAACGGAATGATAAAAAAAGCAGCACCTTTTAGTTTAAATGCGATAAGTGCGTTAATGATAATCCAGATGAGTAAAGGCGCAATACTTTGACTCATCTCCTGATGTACCTTTTTTTGTTTATTGTAGAAGAAAAAGCAGATTGCCAATGTTAAACAAACAAAAGCGGCAATGTAAGCATGTCCGTTATATGTAAACCCATGTAAAATATCATTGTATGCGGGATATATATAATTGATCAGTTTCCAGCCAAAAAAAGTCAAGAGCCCGGCAGAAATAAGGGAAGAAGAAAATGGTATAAAACCCCGTCCTGCTTCGGATAAAGAGAACCGCTTATTTTTTATTCCGGCATAAATTATCCATATAAATAACCCTATGCTCAATATCAGCATCAGCCAAATCCATGAAAAAGGATAACTCAATAATTTGAAAGGGATATTAAAATAAACTTTATCACTGGCTGATGTAAGGTCTTGCAGATCTGCATTGGAAAAATATTGCAGTAAAGGCATTAGGTTGGTGCCCTGATGCGCAAGTGTAGTTGGGCTTAAATGTTCATAGGTATCCTGTTGTGTGTGATAATTGAAGTGGTTATCGATAAACGCGAAATTAATACCCTGGATGCCACCTTCTTCCCTGAAAATAGTAAGATCGGTATCATTCGGTAACATCTTGTAAATGCTATACATGAGAGAATTGGCAGTTGGAAATTTTACACCGGCATTCATAAAACCATCAATCATTTTCGCATTGCCCTTTGTTGTTTCCATCAGCATATAACCAGGGCCGGAAGATCCCCTGGCTTCAAAATTTATCGCCAGGCCTACTTCTTTGGCCCAGGGATGTTGCGTCACAAAAAGTGCGGCACCATTCAATCCCAATTCCTCTGCATCAGTAAACAGAATGATGATATCATTTTTATGCGCCGTTTTATTTTGCAAAAATGCACGGACACCTTCTAACACAGTCGCTACTCCGGATGCATCATCTCCGGCACCAAGAGAAAATGAATGTGGAGCACTGTCGTAATGTGCCAGCAACAACAAAGCCTTACTGTTTGCAGAACCTTTTATGCGGGCCAGGATATTTTTGGGTTTTGTAAGCGTGCCCCTGAATGTCATGCTGAACCCTTCCTGTAAAGAGGTTTCCAATCCCATTTTTTTTAACTCGCCCTGAACATACAGAGCCACTTCCTCATGATTTTCGGAACCCACAAAATGGGGCTTCACCGTCATATTTTTTACCTGTTGCAGCGCTCGTTGGGTTGAAAATTCCTTAACAGGAGCTTCAGTTTCATCAATCCTTTGAGGCATCATAAAATAAAAAATGCCATACAAGATCAGGGCCAATGAAAGGGTCTGCAAAAGAGATGTATTCTTTTTCATTATGTCTATTCGTTAAAAAACAAGAAGTTTTTATTTCAACAGTCTGCAAGTGGCGTTCAAAATATTACTTATCAACTTTCTGTATAAAATTGATCAACCCATTCATATATGTTTGTTGATCGTCGTACAAACTCATGTGGCTGCCATTTGCACAAAAAAGATAAGTACCATTTTTAACTTCTTTCGACATCCATTCCATATGTGCCGGATCCATCGTGTCGTGTTTGGCGCCAACAACCAATGTGGGAACCGTAATATTTTTGAGTGATGCTTTCACATCCCATTTCTCCAGTTTGCCTGATACGCCAAATTCACTGGGCCCCTGCATCGTTACATATAAAGATTGATTCATTTTAGCAAAGGAACGGTTAACAGTTTCCGGCCATGCTTCAAGTGGAATCCGGAGAATATGCTCCATATAAAAATTTGGATAGAGCAATTCCATATATTTTGGATTGGAGAAATCCTTTGCTGCTTCAAGTGCACGAATGGTATCAAGCACTTTCGGATCCATTTGTTTGGCCAATACTTCATCCGCATACTTTCCATATTCCGGTGCACTGGCCATCATATTTGAGATGATCAACCCCTTCAGGTTCTGTTGATACTTTAATGCATATTCCATTGCCAGGATTCCACCCCAGGAATGACCCAGTAAATAAAAATTCTCATTTGTCAGGTTTAAAGCTTTCCTAACCTGCTCCACTTCTTCCACATAGCGTGGCAGATCCCACAAAGATGTATCTTTTGGATCCTGTGAATTTCCACACCCAAGCTGATCATAATAAATTATTTCGATGCCCTCGGCAGGTAGGAAACTTTCCATACATTCAAAATACTCATGTGTGGCACCAGGACCGCCATTAAGTAAGAGCAATTTAACTTTGGGATTATTACCAATACGTTTGGTCCATACATTAAATACCCCTTTAGGTGTTTGAATGGGAATAATTTGTATGCCTCCGGTCTTTACGCCTTTTGAACTATCTGCAAAAAAGTTTCTTAGTGTTGCATCATGCTCCTGTTGCTCAGGACTTTTACAGGAAAAAATAAAAAACGATAATACAAAAAATAAACTGACTGGTAATTTTTGAATACACATGATGGGTAATTAAAGATGAGTTTGTTAATATTCTGCCTCTACTAATTTTTTAATTTCCAGAAGAATAGGATTCCAGCCCTCCCCTTTATTATATACTTCCTCATATCTTTTTTCTCCATCGGCTGCCGTTTCAAAGCCATATTGACTAACTGTGAAAACAACCTGACCATTATCTTCTTTTAATTCATACGTTACGTTCAAATGATTCTCAGGTGTATGAGGATAGGCCGCATTGGGGTCTATTACAGAATATGTAAGCAGTTTTTCAGGTATGATTTCTATCACATATCCTTTTACAAAAACCATTTCTTTTCCTTCATAATTTCCTCGCCATAACAAATCACTTCCGGGCTTCCAGTCGGTTACTGCTTCGCAACCAAACATATACAGTTTTGTCTTTACCGGATTTGTAAGCATATCCCATACCTGGGCCAATGTACCATGGATGGATACCCGGTTTGATACAACCTTTTTTTCCATAATTTATCAGTATTGCTGTAAATGTAATGGTTAATATAAGGAATATTGTGATAGAAGAATGATTTGTTTTTACTTGAAATTGCAGACAGCTAATGAGGTTAATGGTTGATAAATTGCCAGTTCGTCACAAAGGCAACAATTACCCCCTCTCTTAATTGTCATCCCCACGATTTAATTAAAAATATTCAATTTTTTTAGAAGATGATATTTAATAGAATGCCGCTCCTCCGGAGCTTGAATACATCACTCATGGTCTTTCTACAAGAATAACGCTCCTCCGGAGCTTGAATGCAAAACGCTGAATTGTGTTATTGTCTTTGAGCTCAATCGCGAGATTCTTGTAGCAATATATGATTCTTGCCTTTCAGCTCCGGAGGAGCGTCATTCTTGTAGAATTATATGGATATTGTATTTGAGCTCCGGAGGAGCGACATTCTTATATCTTTAATGAATTTGAAATTCAATTAAAAATATAATGTGTCATTGGCACGAAGGAGGGATCTCATCGAAATTACCCAAGTCATCCTTTGTCCACAGATGCTCGATCTGGATGACAAATAAGTGGAAAATGAATTACTAATAGTACAACAAGGCAGCTATTTTTAATCACCCCTCACTCGATCCTGAAAATGGCCCACATTAATATATTACCACAAAAAATTACCCGCCAA
Source organism: Sphingobacteriales bacterium (assembly GCA_024640465.1). GTDB lineage: Bacteria > Bacteroidota > Bacteroidia > Chitinophagales > Chitinophagaceae > Pollutibacter. The sequence continues at coordinate 6,074 of JAHEEX010000220.1, forward strand.
CGGAAAGTATATCATCGTCTGCAAAATAGCAATACCAGTTTTAAACGCTGCCGGAAAAATCTAAATTCCCTTCAGGCACTCTGAAGTTTACCTATATCTAATTTCTTCATTTGTAAAAGCGCCTGCATTGCCCGGTTGGCTTTTTCAGGGTTACCGGTCATCAGGTTGCCCAATATAGCTGGTACGATCTGCCAGGAAACACCATATTTGTCTTTCAGCCAGCCACACATGCTCTCTTCACCACCATCCGTTAATTTGCTCCAGAAATAAT
>JAHEEX010000221.1 GCA_024640465.1 Sphingobacteriales bacterium
TTCCGCTTACAATTGACCCTATTGATTTTCCACCATTTTCCCAGGCATATTCATTGATAGACCTTCCTGTTTTTGGATCCCTTTTATATGGATCCAGCACGGCATTGGCGGTTATATTAATTTTTTCAAAAAGATAGCTCCGTGCATACAGGTTAAACGTGGATAGCTTAAAAGAATCTGCCAGGAAATTATATCCGCCCGTGATACCAAAACCGTCAATTAGTTTTACGGTTTTCAGGCCATCATTACTGGTACTGTCCTTTTTATCGCGCACTTTCATCTCAAGGTTATTGTCCAAGCCAAAGCTGATACCTCCTGATTTACCGGGAGAAAAAGGTCCGAATATGCTGCCATCAAAAACCGATAACAGTACTTCGTTTCCTGCAGTATCAACCTGTTCCCTGTAATAATAAGGCTCCATCAGGTCCGGCTTATAATTGAACCCGAAATTGGGTCTCATTACATGTCTTACTGCCTGTACTTTTGCTTCCTTATTTTTTGATTGAAATTTCCCGAAAAATGCTGTGTTAAATGAAAGCCCTACAGACATTTCCCTGGCGCTATAAAATCCCTTTTCAATGGAGGTATCTAACTTTTGCGTTTGATCGTTCCAGTTACGATAAAATTTTTGCGCGTACCATCTTTCCCGATAAGAAATATTCGGCGCTATTTGTAAAGGTCCAACCGGAGGCAATGATAAGGTTATCGGAATATCATGAACCGCGCCCCATTGGAAAGTATCTATGAGCTGTTTGAACTGAAATGCCGTGTCATAAAAAGATACCTGTCCTTTTACGTTACCATTATATCCAATCCCCAGTTTTTCATACCATTTGCCGGCTCCGGCCATTTCTTTGGGTTGAAATGGATAAACTGTATTAACGATAAAAGCTACATCAGGCAGGTTTAGGTTTACCAGCCTTGTGTTTGTATTTTGATTATGGTTCAGGTTTACTGAAAGGTTAAATGGTTTACCCTGCCAGGATTTCTGATAAGAAATGGATGAGCTCAGCTGGTTGGTGAAGTTCATAGGCTGCAGGTAATTGCTACCCCCACTCACTCCGCCCGGGGTCCCCGGGTTGACAAGTGAACCATTTGGTACCAGCGATAAATACTTACTGCTTCCTGCATTTACACTGGCGTTAAATGTTACACCTGGCCTGGCTTTACTGTCCATACTATGATTCCAGGTTACAAAAAAAGTTTTCGTTTGGGAATAATCCGGATCGCCTTTAAAATTGAACTTGGTATTTTGATAACTGATATTAAAACCACCGTTGTACCGGTATCGCTTCCTGTAGCTCGGCGCCAGGTTCAATCGCCAGCTGCCGTACGAATAAATATCGGTCCACATTTTAGCGTCCAGGTAATCTGAGAATACTTTATAGTACCCTAAACCTTCAAGGCCAATACCGAAATCTTCCGTAACAGTAAACTGTGGAGGTATAAAGCCGGAATGCCTTCCGGTAGCTAAGGGAAAAATGCCAAATGGCAACCACAGCGGAACGGGCACACCTTCAAACTCCGGATGAACAGGACCGGTAACGGCCACTTTTTTAGTTACAAATTTTGCCTTACCAAATCGAAAAGCAAAATGCGGTGTATCCAGGTTACAGGTTGTAAACCTGCCACGTGAGGCATAAAAAGTCTCCGCATCTATCTTTTTAACTTTTTCTGCATAATTGTAAATTTCATCCTGCTGGAAGAAGGAACTGTAGGTAAGACCTTTTTGCGTCTTAAAATTAAAACGGATACTATCGCTCACTGTTGTTGTCTGTGCCTGTACAAGTTTTGCCAGGCCCAGTACCGTACCCGAACTGTCTTTTCCCATCCTTGCGGTAACTACCTGGTCGGCCTGGTCAAAAACCAGTGTTGGAGCGGTGAGGGTAACATCGGTATACTTCACTTCCGTTTTACCATAGAGCAATATCCTTTTGGTGTCCACTTCAAGTACCATGGAATCCTGTGCCTTGTAATTAACGGGGGCATCCATTGAGTCGGCCGACATCTTAATATTCATTGTATCGACCTTCTGAATTAACAAACCACTGTCATTTTTAACGGGAACTGTATCAGATATTTGCTGTTTATTCAGGCGGGAGGAATCGGGATTGTTTTTAACAGTTTGAGGCGGTATGGTATCCCTCAGGGCTGTTAAAGTATTGTAAAATCCGGGCCGATTATGAGAATGGGCAGTAACCTTTACCGTTATTGCAGTCAAAGCAAATATCAGCAAATACAAAAGGGAATGATATTTTAGGCTAACTTTGCGTCGATTCTTCGTCATAGCAGGCGGACAAAAATAGCTATAATACTGGTAAGAATTTGTGAAGATTCAACTTTTAAACTAACCCATTAAACGTTGTTCGATAATATGCGGCGTCATTATTTTTATTCTGGAGCCTTACTCCTTTTAGCATTTTTCACTATTGTGACTGCATTCGGTCAGGGAACTCGTGGCGGGCCAAAGATTCGTACAATAATTGTAGATGCAGGTCATGGCGGAACAGATGCTGGTGCCCGGGGAAAATATTCCACCGAGGCAGAGATTACCCTCAAACTTTCTCTAAAACTCGATGAGATTTTACGTAAAGAACTTCCTGATACCAGAATTGTAATGACCCGTAAAACAGACATTTTTCATAATGTAAGGGAGAAAGCAAAGATAGCCAATGATCAAAACGGAGATCTATTTGTCTGTATTCACGTAAACGCAGCCCCTGATAAAAAACATAAAGAACTTTCTCATTATAAAACAGTCACGTATTATAAAGGAAAAGGGAAAAGCCGGAAAAAATATACCAGAAAAGAACCTGTGTACAGATATTGGACAACCCCCAATCCTATGCATGGCACTTCCACCTATGTTTTTGCAGCTGATCGGGCAGACGAAAAGGCAAGTGGCCTATTAACGGAAGAAAGATATGAATCTGAAGCTGAAATTGTGGATGTTCCTGACCCTAAAAGCACCGAAGCCATCATCGCTGCCCGGTTATGGTCGCAAAAATTCTTTAAGAACAGTGTCAAACTCGGCACCATGATTGAAGAGGAGTTTGTCAAAATCGGTCGCACCAGTCAGGGTGTTTTACAAAGAAACCATAAAGGTATATGGGTGCTCCAGGCAACCAATATGCCTGCTGTATTGATTGAAACAGGCTTCATAACAGATAAGGAAGAGGAAGATTACCTGAATAGTGAAGATGGGCAGAATGAAATGGTGAGGGCCATTGCCAACGGGGTGCTTAAATATAAACAACAGATAGAAAACAGGCAAACAACCAGGAGTGATAGCAGCAGTACATCAAAAAAAACGACTACTCCCCCACCTGTTCCGGACAAATCAAAGCCAACCCAAAAGCCGGTTGCTGTAATGCCATCCACAACAAAAAGGGATTAAGGTTAGCGGTTAGATAGCACATCTGCCTGAATAATTTATGGTTAACGGCATTTATTCAGACTATCAACTTCTTTGTTCACTCAATTAAGCCATGTATCTTTAGGCCATGAAAATTTCCAACGAAACAAAAGTGGGTGTATTAGCAGCCATTGCAATAACCCTTTTAATACTGGGATTTAATTTTCTAAAAGGTAAGAACCTCCTGGAAAGAAAAAATACCATTTATGCTGTTTTTCCCAGGGTGGATGCACTTAGCCCCTCTGACCCAATCAAAATAAACGGACTCCAGGTAGGACTTGTAGCTGACCTGGAAGAAAAAGATGAAAACATGTCCGGTGTAATTGTAGCCCTTAACCTGACCAAAAAGATCAATATTCCGGATAACTCCTATGCCATGATCATGTCCAGTCCACTGGGCACATCTACATTGAATATAGTTCTGGGGACATCTGCTAAATTTATTGAAGACGGAGATACTTTAACAACCCGTGCTTCTGGTGGTATCATGGAAGATTTGAAAGGCACTTTAACCCCAACAGTTGACAGGGTAAACGGTACGTTAAAATCACTTGATTCATTGGTTGAGCAGGTAGGTGTGGTGCTGGATCCAAAAACGAAAGCCAATTTGCAAGCTGTAATTGCCAACCTGGCCACCGCCTCCAGTTCATTAACCACGTTAGTAAATACACAAAATGGTGCATTGGCCGCTTCGTTAAATAATATGAGTTCCTTTACAGGTAACCTCAAAAAGAATAATGACTCTATCAACCACATCATTAAAAATGTGGATGTAATGACCCAAAAATTTGCCTCCCTTGATTTGGAAGCTACTTTAACAAAATTGCAGGCAGCGGTTGATAACCTGAATGTTACTTTGAATAAAGTAAATAAAGGAGATGGCACACTTGGATTACTCATGAATGATCCCAAACTGTATAATAACCTAAATGCTACTACCAATAGCTTAAATATCCTCTTGCAGGATGTGAGGCTCCATCCAAAGCGCTATGTTAATGTTTCCGTGTTTGGCAAAAAAGATAAATCAGGACCGCTCATGGAACCTTTGAGCGATTCTGCAACAAAAGTTCCCAATAAATAATGCGCCTGAAAAGCCTCACATTAGTTTTCTTCTTTTTTGTCTTGACAGGATCGATTGTCTTTGCTCAGCAAACACCCATACCAACCCGGCAGGCTGAGGACACAGGCCGCCTGGTCAGAATCCTCAAAGCAGACAAGTTTACCAGGATTACTGTAGACAGTGCAACTGAAAAATTTATTCTGGTCGGGCATGTGTTGTTGCAACAAGGCAATACACTTTTTTCCTGCGATAGTGCCGTTAAGGACGATAAACTCAATATCATTGAAGCCTTTGGCAATATCCATATCAATGATGGAGACAGTGTAAACACCTATTCGCAATATTTAAAATTTTTGGGGGATACAAAGATCGCCTCCCTGCGTAAGAAAGTTAAGCTGACAGATGGGAAGGGAGTACTTACTACTGAAGAACTGGATTATGACCTTAATTCAAAAATTGGAACGTATACCAATGGGGGTAAATTAGTGAATGGTTCTTCCGTGCTCACGAGTAAAGAAGGATATTATTATGCCGATACCCGTGAAGCATATTTTAAGGATAATGTTAAACTGGTAGATCCGGAGTATACAATGGCAACAGATACTTTGTTGTATAATGTTGACCAGCAACTGGCCACATTTGTTGCAGCAACAACCATAAACGACGGTAAAACAACCATTCGAACAAGATCGGGTTATTATGATTTAAAAAACGGGACGGCTCAATTTGGCAAAAGACCGATCATTGAAGACAGCACCCAAACAATTATCGCTGAAGATATCCAGTATGATAAAAAATCCGGCAGTGGTATTGCAAAAGGATCCGTTATCTATCGGGATACAGCGCAGGGAACTACGATACTGGCGGGGTTGACAGAATTCAATAGTAATACCAAGCAGGTGCTGGCCACACAAAAACCTGTGATGATCCTGAAACAAAACAACGATTCGATTTATATAGCCGGTGATACACTTGTATCTGTATTGATTGCCGATACCATACAGTCTGCAAACGATTCACTATCGGTAAAGGATACACTGAATAATGTTCAGGTAAAAATGCAGGCAAAGCCAGACAGCATAGCATTATTACAGCCATCAGACACGCTCAAAGGTATTCAGGTAAAAAACGGTGCTTCGGCAGACAGTATCCGGTTCTTCAAGGCTTTTCACCATGTGCGCATTTTCTCAGATTCATTACAGGGTGTTTGCGACAGTCTCTCCTATTCCGCCCTGGATTCAGTATTTCGGTTTTATAAAGACCCGGTGATATGGGCAAAGGACAGCCAGATTTCTGGTGATACCATTTATCTTTTTACAAAGAATAAAACAGCGGATCAGATTTTCGTTTTTGAGAACGGCTACTCCATAAATAAAACACCGGAAACTTTATTCAACCAGATAAGGGGAAACAGGCTTAATGGATATTTCAAAGACGGATCTATCGATTACATAAGGGCGAAGGGTAATGCCGAAAGTGTTTACTATTTACAGGATGACGACAGTGCCTACCTGGGGATGAATTATGCCCGGGCTGATGCCATAAGCTTATATTTTGTCAGTAAAGAACTTAAAAAAGTCACATGGGTAAACGGCGTGGAAGGTACAACCTACCCTTTTAAACAGATCCCTGAAGATAAAAAAACCTTACGCAATTTTAACTGGCAGGAGAACAGAAGGCCCAAGACCAAGTATGAGCTTTTTGGGGACTAACCGCTAAGAAACAAAGGCCGCTAAGGTTTAGGTGATGATAATGTCAGGCCAATCTATTTACAAAAATTTCTCTACAAGAATGTCGCTCCTCCGGTGCTGGAAAACGAACTGCATATTTTTTCTACAAGAATGTCGCTCCTCCGGAGCTGGAAA
>JAHEEX010000222.1 GCA_024640465.1 Sphingobacteriales bacterium
AAAATACCAATGCTTTTTGCCCTGTCCTGCGGGTTTGTGTTTTCTGCTACAGTAGCCAGGAAAGTAGGATATACCATCGCCGTGCCCCATCCTAAAACAGAGGATATTAGAACAAATTGAAACATCGAATTTGCCCAAACCAGTGCCACTAGAGCAAGGGACTGGAGCAGCATTCCGGTATAGAGCATATCCTTTTTACAAAAGAAGTCAGCCATCTTCCCGGTAAACAATTGCCCGATGCCCCAAACGGCGGGATAAACGGCGGTAACGATACCGATTTCAGCAATGGAAAAACCTTTTGATGCCAGCAAAATGGGTAAAATGCCCCAGGCCATGCCATCATTGAGGTTATTGATCAACCCGGCCAGGGTAACTGATCCAAGATTTTTATCCTTCCAGGTAGTTTCCCAAAAAATATTTTTCAACTTCGGCACATTACTGGTTTGTGTTTCTTGGGCTACATGGTGCTTAGTGTCTTTAATGAAAAAAATACTACCCAGCAAACCAAGGATGACCAATCCAATCCCCACGTAAAAGGGATAGGGCCTTAATCCATATTCGCTGGCGATCCAGCCAGTTAAAAAAGCGATGATCGCAACAGAAATATACCCTGCAAATTCATTGAGCCCCATGGCAAAACCTCTCTGCTTCTCTCCCACCAGGTCAATTTTCATAACAACCGTACTCGACCAGGTAAGTCCCTGGTTTATGCCCAGCAATACATTCGCCGCAATTATCCAGCCCCAGTTTGGCGCAAACATTAAGATCAAAGGAATCGGAATACCAATGATCCAGCCGGCTACGAGTAATTTTTTTCTTCCGAATTTATTGGCCAGCGCACCTGTGTAGTAATTGGTGATCGCTTTAACAATACCAAATACGATGATGAATGACAGGATTGCAGTTTTAGCTGCTATGGCAAACTCCGCTTCGGCTATACGTGGCAGTATAGATCTTTCCAAACCCACCATGCCGCCAACGAAACCGTTGATGATCACCAGGAGCGTGAATTGTTTCCAGTTCTCTTTCAATCCCAGGGAGACCGATGCCTTAGAGTCAATGGTTTTTGTAATCCTCATCGGGTACAAATTTCAGTACAAAGGCCGGCCCTGCATTTAACATATGATAAATAATCAATGTATGCCCCGGATTCTACTCAGGCTCACCTGCGTGATGCCGAGGTAGGAGGCTACGTACTTGAGGGGCACCCGTTTCAAGACATCGGGCGCTTCATGGAGGAGGGCTTTGTATCTTTCTTCGGCTGTATGAAATTGGATGCCTTCGATCCGGTTGACGGTATCTACATAGGCCGCTTCAAAAATTTTACGAAAAAGCCTTTCGATATCATGAAACTGATCATATAATTTAAAAAGGCTGTTTGCATGAATACCAATTATTTCAGCATCTTCCAGCACCTGGATGGCTTTTCGGCTGGGCTTACCCGTAAACAAACTTTCCACACGGGCAATGATGCTGTTTTCAAAATAAAAACCTTCTGTGATATCAATATCCTCTTTAAAATAATAAATACGCGCCAGGCCTTTATTAATGAAATAGATCGTTCTGCAGGTATGCCCGATTGGCTGCAGGTCAAGGTTTTTTTTAATGGTATGTACCGTACTGATTTCCGCAATGGCATTTTCTGCTTCCGGTGAGAGCTTTTGAAATCTATGGAAGTATGCAAAAAGTTGTACCATGATTGAGATTTACTTTTTCCGGAAACTGCAGAAGAGGAAATGCTGTGAAGTATTGAAAGGCGTCTGGTGGTCTTCGGTAACACATTTGATCCGTTTGAATGATTTATCAAAACGAGCAGACATGGAAGTCTCTGAATATTGTTTGATGGTAAGACCGCTGCATTTCTCAGGGCCGTTTTCAGAGAAAGTTCCCAGGACAAGATATCCGCCGGGATTTATATGCTTTTCTGCCAGCGTCACATATTTTGCTATTCGATCTTCCGTGGTTAGAAAATGAAATGCTGCACGGTCGTGCCAGAAATCATAGTTTTCTGTGGGTGCAAATTCTATGATATCAGAAACGATCCAGGTAACTTTTTCATCTTTTTGTCCGAGCCGTTTCCTGGCGCGGTTCAAAGCATTGGCAGAGATATCCAGTACCGTAATATTTTTATATCCTTTTTCGATCAGCACATCTACCAGGTTGCTATCGCCACCACCTATATCAATGATCTTAGCATCCACTGGCAGGTTGAATAATTCAAGGAAAGCCATGGATGTTTTAGGATAAGACTGGAACCAGCTAAATGCTTCTGTTTTATCGATATCAAAAATCCGTTCCCAATGTTCCTTTGCACTGACTTGCATGGAGATTCTTTGGGTAAAATTATTGATTTTAATTTGTTGTTATTGGATATTAGATATTTTGATGTCTGAACCATGATTTGGGGAGATTTAATTGATTAAGATGATAAACAGCCCCAAGCCTTTGCGGTAAAATGTATTTTGGTTTTTCACTGCCATGGATGGCGACTGGAGACTGGCGACTGGCGACTTGTATCTACCAGTTCCCTCACCACTACCGCCTCCTCGCCCATCATCGTATAGCCATAGTCGTAACAAAAATGATATAAAGAACCTTTGGCACTCTGCCGCGTATGTGTCTGGTAGCTAAGCTGAAAACCTTTGTTCAGCAATGCCTCTTTACGGACTTTTACAAAAGGGGCATCACCTTTCAGCAACCCCTCCAGTATCCGACGGTTCTTTTTTAATTTACTGTTGATCTCCCGGATCGAACTATTCCGTTCACTGTTCAACCGGTTATTAAATGCATTTCTACAGGAGTCGTTACAAAATCTTTTATCCGAACGACCGCGTATCTTTTCCTGGCAATATGCACAAAATCTTTGCTCTCCCATGATTGCAATTTACAACAGGCTGGTTGCTTGTAACAAGTGCTTTTACCCGCTTATATCTGAGAATAAATGGTAAAAATCCGTGTAGAACATCATTACCATATCATATTTGTATTCGAACGGCGGCCGCAGATTAAATCATTAATAAGAAAAAAAACAGATTATGAGTGAAGTAAAAAACAGGGTACAATTATCCGGCAACCTGGGCCGGGATCCGGAGATCAGGACATTTGACGGGAATAAGAAGATGGCTAAATTTTCCATCGCCACACCGGAATATACAACCAATGCACTGGGTGAAAGGATTCAGCAGGTGCAATGGCATAATGCGGTTGCCTTTGGCAAAACAGCAGACCTTGTGGAGAAGAGTTTATTCAAAGGACTTCATATTGCCATCGATGGAAAATTATCGAGTCGCTCTTATATGGCTAAAGACGGCACGAAGAAATATTCAACAGACATTGTTATCAACGGATTTGAAATATTAGAGCAGAAAAAATAAAACTTAATACCTGTTTCATCAGGCCGGGACCGGTAAATCATTCCGTAAACGGAATATCAGGCAGAATGGCGCTATGTATTTAAATCAATTTTTCACAAAATGATTTGACGGAATGGCACTCATTTTAAGATGAACGATTAATCGGATGGATATATGTAAGGCTGATGCAGGAAACCGTCCTGATGAAATGGGTATTTTACCATTGGAGAATGTCGAAAAAGTTAGCGGGGAAAATATCCATATTTGAATCAATTTTTTTGACTCACCCCGGCCATGCCAGGTCATGGCCACCCCTCTCTTTTTTTAAAGAGAGGGGATCAACAGCCCTTCGGTGCAGTTATTATCAGTATATATGATCCTTAGCTAACGCATTTTTATATTCAGAGGGCTTTTGGCTGTTCCCCTCTCTGTTTTACAGAGAGGGGTCCGACTGCGAAGCAGGCGGGGGTGAGTTATTTGCTCTTTGCGGTTAAATAATTAGTACAAAATTCAACAAATACCCTCAACCAATAATTGTTCTGAAACCAAATCATTGCCCTATTGGAGAATTTTCAAATTTTTGTTTAAAGCCGGTAATGCCGGGTGATTTTCAAGTAACTTGGAAAAAATTACCCATACATGAGAAGTTTCAGGATGCTGATATTATTATCGCTCACAACCTTATTTATTCAGGCAGGATTTTCCCAGGCCAAACTGGTGGAAAAAATCGACAGAAAAGGAAATGAAATCATCATACCCTACGAAAAATATGTTTTACCAAACGGACTTACTCTGGTTATTCATGAAGACCACAGTGACCCGATTGTTCATGTGGATGTAACCTATCATGTTGGAAGTGCCCGGGAAGAAATTGGCAAAAGTGGTTTTGCACACTTTTTTGAACATATGATGTTCCAGGGAAGCGATCATGTTCAAAAAGGGGAACATTTTAAAGTCATTACAGAATCAGGTGGAACGCTTAATGGCAGTACCAATCGCGACAGGACGAATTATTACGAGACTGTTCCAAGCAATCAGCTGGAAAAAATGCTCTGGCTTGAATCAGACAGGATGGGATTCCTGCTGGATGCAGTTACGCAGGAAAAATTTGAAAACCAACGGAGCACAGTAAAAAACGAGCGTGGACAGAACTATGATAACCGCCCTTATGGACTCGCCGGTGAATTTGGTTCAAAAAATTTATACCCCTACGGGCACCCCTATAGCTGGCTGACTATAGGCTATGTTGAAGACCTCAACAGGGTAAATGTCAATGACCTTAAAAACTTTTTCCTTCGCTGGTATGGCCCAAACAATGCCACGCTGACCATTGGGGGTGATGTAAAAACCAGTGAAGTAGTTAAACTGGTGGAGAAATATTTCAGCAGCATACCCAAAGGACCGGCAGTTGAAAAAACGGTATTACCCCAGGTAAAACTTGAAGGTGACCGGTATGTTTCATATGTTGACAATTATGCCCGCCTACCTTTACTGGCAAAAGCTTATCCAACTGTTCCGGATTATCATAAAGATATGGGGGCTTTATCCTGCCTGGCACAGGTACTTGGACAAGGAAAAAACTCAGTCCTTTACCAGGAACTCGTGAAAACACAAAAAGTATTACAGGCAAACTCAAATAGCCAGCTTACAGAACTTGCAGGGGAATTTTCCATACAGATCATTCCATTTCCTGGCAAAACCCTTGGGGCAATGGACACTTTGCTGAAAGAGGCATTGGTGAGTTTTGAAAAACGTGGTGTAACGGATGAAGATATCGCTAAATTTAAAGGAGGGATAGAAGCACAATATGTAAATCGCCTGCAAAGCGTTTCCGGAAAAGTTTCCCAGCTTGCTGCATTCCAGACATTTACCGGAAATCCAAATATGATTGGCAAACTGCTTGATCAATATCTTTCAGTTACCAAAGAAGATGTAATGCGTGTTTATAACGAATACATTAAAAATAAACCCAGTGTAACAATCAGTGTTTTAACCAAAGGACAGGAAAAACTGATCGCAGCAGCGGATAACTATAAGATCGATACAACAAAATATACAGCCCCTTCTTATGGATATGATGGATTGACTTATATAAAAGGAAAGGATAATTTTGACAGGAGCAAACTCCCGCCAAACGGCCCCAACCCGATGGTGAAAGTTCCGCCTTTCTGGAAAAAAGACATGCCTAACGGCATAAAGGTCATTGGCACACAGAGCACAGAATTACCCACCGTAACAATGTTTGTACGCATTCCCGGCGGGCACCTTGCGCAATCTGCAGATACATCAAAAACAGGCCTGAGTTCGATGGTGGCAGCCATGATGAATGAGGATACTAAAAACTTTTCTGCTGAACAAATGGCTGTTGAACTTCAAAAACTGGGCAGTAGCATTTCCGTCTCCAGCGATGTAAACGGGATCAATTTTTCTGTGCAGTCACTCAAGAAAAACCTCGACAAAACATTGGCCCTATTGGAAGAACGTATGTTCAATCCAAGATTCACTGATGAAGCTTTTCAACGTTTGCAAAAGCAATCCCTCGAAAGCTTTAAACAGCGAAAATCACAGCCGGCTGCCGTTGCAAGTGATGTTTGGGACAAGATAAATTATGGCAGCGGCAATATTCTGGGCATGAGTGAAAACGGCACTGAATACACCGTAAAAAATTTCACCCTGAACGATGTCCAAAAATATTATGACACCTACATGACCTCACAGGGAACCAAAGTGGTGATCGTAGGGGATGTGACACAGGCTGAAATTGAACCCAAGCTTTCCTTTTTGAAAAAACTGCCAAATAAAAAAATCGACTTACCCAAGCCTACTGCCTCACCAGTAGTAGCAAAAACAAAGATCTACCTTGTTGATGTTCCTAAAGCGGCACAAACAGAATTCAGGATCGGATATATAACCGGATTAAAGTATGATGCAACAGGAGAATATTACAAAGCAGGATTAATGAATTACCCACTGGGAGCCTCTT
>JAHEEX010000223.1 GCA_024640465.1 Sphingobacteriales bacterium
TAGCCTTTTTCTGCAGGTGCAGGCATTGGGAATACCAGCATGGAGTGCGGGTTATTGTATTTGGGATGCCGATAAACAGGGCATTACACTTTGGATGAGCAGCGAAGGGGTGATGCAACCCGCTTTCCATGCACCGCTCACAGAAGACCCCTCTTTTATTCATATGAAGGAAGCTTATGAAAGCGGTGATGCATTTCATGTGGAAGAGGTAGGTGGTGATGCGTTGGTAAACCATTATCAGTACATGCGCACACTGCCGGTGGTGGGAGAAATTTTAGATTCCATTGTTGCTGAAGGCCATCCCTTACCCGCTTTTCAAATATTTCATTGTGCGTATTTTACGCATGGCTTTCTATTGTTCATCACCTATTTTGAACAAACCTATACCAGGTTTCTGGATCTGCAAAAAGCAGAAGCACAATCAAAAGAAGCTCAAATAGAACTGGCGCTCGAACGTGTTCGTGCAAGGACGATGGCCATGCAAAAAAGTGATGAACTTCCGGAAACATCTTTATTGCTTTTTCAACAAATAAAAGAATTGGGGGAGACGACTGTACAAAATTCTATTGGAATCGTTAATGAGGAGGCAGGATTTGTTGAGTTATCTACAACAGTTCATGGCCACAATCTGCCACATACCCTTCATGTTCCGATCAACGACCCCTATGTGATGGCTAAAGCAGTAGCTGCATGGAAAGCAAAACACAAATCGCTGAAACTGGAGTTTACAGGACAGGAATTGAAAAACTATAATGAACACCGCAATAGTTTTTTTGAAACGAAAGTAAATTTTCCTGAAGACCAGTGGAATGTAACTATAATATTCTTTTCAAAAGGCTGGTTGTCTTTTTCTGGCAATAAAAATATATCCGATGAAACATTTGATCTGCTAAAAAGATTTGCTTCTGTATTTGAGCAAACCTATACTCGTTTTAATGATTTAAAACAGGCAGAAGAGCAGGCAAGAGAATCACAAATTCAACTTGCATTGGAAAGAGTTCGTGCAAGAACCATGGCCATGCAGCATAGTAATGAACTACAGGAAGTAGTAAACAATGTTTATGAACGCCTGAGTGAATTGGAAGTGGAAATGGATGGTGCAGCCATCTGCACTTTTATTGAAGGCTCAAAAGATTATCATGTGTGGATTGGAGGATTACCCGAAAAGTTACGTATTAAATTTAATGATTTAACGCAGGTACAAAAGGATTACAATGATGTCATTGAAAGAAGAGATGAATTGTTTACCAAAACCTATTCAGGAAAAATAAAAAAGGAATACATAAGTTTTCTGTTAGAGGAGACAATGTTGAAATCTACGTTGCCTGAAGATCAAAAGCAAATGTTGATGGCATCTGATTTTTTTACGACAGTTATTTCTTGTACAAAAAATACGGCTTTCCAGTTGTACAGATATAATGGAAAACCATTTTTGGTAGAAGAAACAGATATATTAAGGCGATTTGCAAAAGTTTTTGAACAGGCCTTTATCCGTTTCCTCGATCTTAAAAAAGCCGAAGCACAGGCAAGGGAGGCAAAGATTGAAGCCGTTCTGGAGCGAATAAGAAGCCGTACCATGGCTATGCAAAAGAGTGATGAATTGACTGATGTGGCGGGTTTATTATTCAAACAGGTAACCGATATAGATATTAAAACCTGGACAGCAGGTTTTAATGTATGGAGCGAAGACAATAATTCTTATGTAGACTATATAACAAGTCCCAATGGTGGCTTTATTGAGCCTTATACAGTTTACACAGATACGGCTGAGGCATTGACTGATATCAGCAACGCCAGGAAAAGTGGAGTCGAATTTGATGTGCAATATGTTGAAGGAGACAAGATCAAACAATTATACCTCGCACTTACAAAGCTTGATGAGAAACAATATGAAATAATGCTGCAGGATGGAATCCGGTTCCCGTCTCATCAATATGAACATTTTGTATTTGGTTCAAAAGTAAGCCTGATGTTTATTACTTATGAACCCGTGCCGGAAGCACATGATATATTCAAACGCCTGGGGAAAGTATTTGAACAGACCTATACCCGTTTTCTCGATTTGCAGAAATCAGAAGCACAGGCAAGAGAATCACAGATACAACTGGCCCTTGAAAGAGTTCGTGCAAGAACGATGGCCATGCAACGAAGCGATGAATTGCAGGATGCTGCCAGCCTTATGGTACAACAGATACAAACATTGGGTGTGCCACAATTTGGATCCGGTTTTAATATCTGGGACGACGACAGAAAAGCTGCAACTGCCTGGATGTGTAACGTTACAACAGATAATCTTCCACCACCATTCAAAACATCAAGTTCTGAAGATATATTTCTTGATATTCATGATGCTGCCCAAAGAGGTGAATCTTTATTTGTGAAAGAACAAGCTGGTGAGGAATTGGCAACGCATTACCAGTACATGAATTCAATTCCGGTTTTTAGAGAATATGCGGAAAGCGCTGCTGCTGAAGGTTTTTCGATTCCCAATCTTCAAATTATGCATTGCGCTTTTTTTTCACAGGGCTATCTCATGTTCATTACTTATGAGCATGTACCCGAAGCTCATGATATTTTTAAACGCTTCGCAAAGGTTTTTGAACAGACCTATACCCGTTTCCTTGACCTGCAAAAAGCGGAAGCACAAGCTAAGGAATCTCAGATACAACTGGCATTGGAAAGAGTTCGTGCAAGAACAATGGCCATGCAGCATAGTGATGAACTAAAAAATGCTGCTGCATTATTATTTCAGCAGGCAAAAGCATTAGGAGTTCCGGCTTATAGCTGCGGTTATAATATCTGGGAAAAAGATGATAAGGAATTCACTTCCTGGATGAGTACCCAGGATGGAAGTGACTTTAACGGGGTTTCAAATATACCATTGACTGAAGATGTTAATTTTATCCACTATGTTGAATCGAAACAAAAAGGCGAACCATTTTTTGTGTTGGAACTACGTGGCGAAAGAATGCAGGAGCATTATCAATACCTTAAAACCATTCCAGCTTTTAAAGGATATTTCGATTACGCGGTAAGTGTAGGTTTCGATTTGCCCGAAACACAAATACACCACCTGGCTAATTTTTCACAAGGTAATTTGCTTTTTATTACACTGGAACCTTGTCCCGAATTTCATGATGTATTCAAAAGGTTTGCTGCCGTTTTTGAACAGACTTATACAAGATTTTTGGATTTACAAAAAGCAGAAGCACAGGCAAGAGAAGCTCAAATTGAATTAGGATTAGAAAGGGTGCGTGCCAGGGCCATGGCTATGCAAAATTCTGCAGAGTTAGCAGAATTGGTGGATACTGTTTTCAAAGAATTGATCAAACTCGACTTTTTACTAACACGCTGCATCATTATTATTTTGGATGAGGTCTCCCATTCCGGCAGATGGTGGATGGCAAATTCAGAAGCGGATAAAACACCGGAATCTTTTTTTATACCCTATAACGAACATCCTTATTTCAGAAAATCTTTTAACGCATGGAAAGTAAAGGATCCAAAATGGAAATATACGCTTAAAGGAAAAGACAAGTCAACCCTCGACGATTATTTGTTCAATGAAACCGAACTCAAATTACTTCCCGGTGAAGTAAAGTTGGGAATGAGGGCCGCTGAAAGCCTGGTGCTGTCTGCTTCTTTTAACAATTTCGGCTGTGTGAATGTATCCAGCCTGGAGGCTTTAACTGAAAACAACCTCAACATACTTAGCCGTTTTGGAAAAGTGTTCGATCTCACCTATACACGATTCAATGATTTAAAGCAGGCCGAGGCACAGGCAAGAGAAGCAAGGATTGAAGCAGCTTTGGAAAGGGTGAGAAGCCGAACCATGGCCATGCAGAAAAGTGAAGAACTGGCAGAAACCGCCTCCCTGCTGTTTAAACAAATAAGTGACCTGGGTATACAGACCTGGACAAGCGGCTTTAATATTTGGGAAAAGGATGACACTTCATTCATCGGCTATAATCCCACTCCATCAGGAGGTATCACTGCTCCCTATCATATTCCATCAACAGAAGACAGTTTCTTTCATACCATATACGATGCAAAAAAAAGTGGAGAAGATATTTTGGTATTTGAGACCGATGGCCAATCGCTGGCCAAAACCTATCGCTACATGAAAACGCTTCCGGTTGTTAAAGATGTATTAGTTGGAATTGAGGAGGCAGGATACCAGTTACCAACTTTTCAAATTAATCACTGTGCTTTTTTTTCTCACGGATTTTTGTTGTTCATTACCCTGGAACGGCAGCCAAATGCGCATGATATTTTTAAAAGATTCGGAAAAGTATTCGAACAAACCTATACCCGTTTTCTCGATCTGCAAAAATCCGAAGCACAAACAAGGGAAGCACGGATTGAATATGCCCTGGAAAAAGTAAGAAGCAGGACAATGGCCATGCAACGAAGTGAAGAGTTGGGCGATGTGGCAACAGTATTATTCAAAGAATTAAATCAATTGGTAGAAAATCTCTGGACCTGTGGATTTGTGCTTTGTGAACGTAACAGAACTGAAGATGAATGGTGGTTGAGTACTGAAACGGGCTTTATACCTGCTTTTTATTTACCCAATACCGGCGACGCAACTCATGAAAAAATATATAGTGGATGGACAAACGGGGAATCATTTCATGTTGAACAATTGGAAGGAGAAGCACTGAATGAACACTACGACTGGTTGAACAATATTCCGGTTGCTAAAAATATTTTTGATGAAATGATCGCCGCCGGCTATTCACTACCCACCTGGCAAAAATTACATTGCGCTTATTTTTCCCAGGGATATTTGGTAATTATTACACAGGTACCCTGTGCCGAAGAATTGGTATTTAAACGATTTGCCCAGGTGTTCGATCTTACCTATACCCGTTTCCTTGATTTAAAGAAAGCAGAGGCACAGGCCAGGGAAGCGATCAAAGCATCATCACTCGACCGGGTGCGTGCAGAGATTGCTTCTATGCGAACAGTGGACGACCTTCAGCGCATCACTCCATTGATCTGGCACGAACTAACGGCGCTGGGTGTTCCATTTATACGATGCGGCGTTTTTATCATTGATGAAGTGAATGCGCATGTACAGGTTTATTTGTCGGCACCGGATGGCCATTCATTGGCTGTACTGGATTTGCCTTTTACTTCAAATACCCTTACGGTCAATGCGGTTGATCATTGGCGCAGGAAAAATGTTTATACAGAGCATTGGAATAAAGAAGATTTTATTCATTGGACGCAATCCATGATGCTGCAGGGACAGGTTCAAAACCCCGAAACTTACCAGGGCGCTTCGAAGCCGCCCGAATCATTGGACCTGCACTTTGTTCCATTTGCCCAGGGTATGTTGTACGCAGGAAACATTGATCCGCTTACCCCCGATGAAATTGGTTTGGTAAGATCCCTGGCGGAATCATTTTCAATCGCCTATGCACGGTACGAAGATTTTAAACAATTGGAAAAAGCCAAGCAACACATTGAATCTACCTTAACTGAACTAAAAGCTGCTCAGGCGCAATTGGTGCAATCAGAAAAAATGGCTTCGCTGGGAGAACTCACTGCAGGCATTGCCCATGAAATTCAAAACCCGTTAAACTTCGTCAACAATTTTTCGGAAGTAAACACGGAATTGATTGAAGAAATGAAGACAGAATTGAAAGCAGGAAATAATGAGGAAGCAATATTAATAGCAAATGATATTGCAGAGAATGAGCAAAAAATAAATCACCATGGTAAAAGAGCAGATGCCATTGTAAAGGGCATGCTGCAACACAGCCGCAGCAGCACTGCAGAAAAAGAGCCGACGGATATTAATAAACTGGCAGATGAATATTTGCGATTGGCTTATCATGGATTAAGGGCAAAAGACAAAACCTTCAATGCCACTTTGAAAACGGATTATGACGAAAGCATTGGAAAAATAAATATCATTCCGCAGGATATTGGGAGGGTGATTTTGAATTTAATCAACAATGCGTTTTATGTGGTTGGCGAAAGGCAGAAAGCTGAAAGCTTAAAGCAAAAAGCCCAGGGCGATCATTACGAACCAACTGTTACAATAATTACAAAAAAGACTGGTAATATGGTTGAATTAAAAGTTAGTGACAATGGCAGCGGCATCCCGCAAAAAGTATTGGATAAAATATTTCAACCATTCTTTACCACCAAGCCAACCGGGCAGGGAACGGGGCTGGGATTAAGTTTGAGTTATGATATTGTAAAAGCACATGGCGGAGATTTGAAGGTGGAAACGAGGGAAGGTGAAGGAACTGAATTTATTATTCAATTACCAATTGTCTGAATCACGGATTAATGGGATTAA
>JAHEEX010000224.1 GCA_024640465.1 Sphingobacteriales bacterium
TGATATTTATTTTTTCCAGTGATGTATCAAAATCAGTATGCATGGTGGCGTTGAAAGATTTATCTTTTGCCCGCATGCCATGGTATGCTAGTCGTAAATATTCGTCAGCCAGGGCATTGATATCCGTGGGTTCTTTTTTGCCGGAGCCTGCACGGGAATGCTGCAACATGGACTTTACAATGGCATCGGCGCGCTGGCCGTGTGTAAGAATTTTCTCTTCATTACTGTCAATATCTTCCACGATTAATTTTGCTTCCGGGATGTTTCCTTTTTCCATTTCCGTTTTCAACTCACTGATAAGTTCCCGGTTCACTTCCGTAAAATTATTTACAAAATTCAACGGGTTCTGGATCTCGTGCGCTATACCGGCCGTGAGTTCGCCGAGTGAAGCCATCTTCTCACGTTGGATCAACTCCTGTTGTGTTGACTTCAGGTTTTCAAGAGAGCCTTTCAATTGTGCAGTGCGTTCAGAAACCTGGCTTTCCAGGATAAGTTTATCCTTTTTGAGTGAAGCAATTCTCCAGCGGATAAAAGCGGTGAGCAATGTTATGAAACCTAATACATAAAGCAGGTAAGCCCACCATGTTTTCCACCAGGGAGGATGAATGATGATCGACAGAGTCTTTTCAGACCAGACTCCAAAACTGCTTGCCACTTTAATGCGAAATGTATATTCCCCCGGGGGCACATTGTAATAATAAGCGGTAAGGTCCGTGCCAGCAAGTCTCCATTGGTTATCGTAATTTTCAAGCATGAACAGATGCTTGTTGTATTCCGGGTCACTGTAATGGATACCTGCAAAATCCACTTGAAAGGCATTCTGATTGTGCCGAAGGTTAATTTCTCCTTCAGTAGAAACGAGTTTCTCAGCCTGTGCCTTATTCAAACTATCAGACTCCGGCTTTTGGATCCGGACACCCAAAATGACCACCTGGGGCTGTGTGGGATTACTTTGCATTTGATCCGGTATGAAACTGTAATAACCCCAGGAACCCGAAAAGTATATAACTCCATCTTTCCCGATAAACCCTTGTTCAGGCGCTTTGGGTGCCATATAGGCGTTTACTCCGTAAGACTTGCCATACAGGTTAATAATTGTGCGTGTTGAATCAAGCTGTAAGATTTGGGTAAAAGTCCTTAGCCAAATGTTCTTATGGTTATCCTCCAGAATTTTAACGACATTCTTAAAGTCAACCTGCCTGTCCGGAACAGTAAAAAGTGAAAAATGGCTAAAATCCGTACTCCGGTAAAGTCCTATATCGGTTCCAACCCAAAATGTACCCTTTGAGTCCTGAAACAGACTTTCAATATTTAATCCAGGTAGAATATGATTAAAATGGCCCGTTTGGGGTTCAAAGCGATCGAGCCCATTTCCCCAGGTTCCGATCCAGAGATCGCTAGTTTTGTCCTGTAAGATACTAGTGACTCGATCTCCAGCGATACTGTTTGTATCTTTAGGATTATGATTAAAGTGCCTGAATATGCCGGTTTGTACATTTAGCTGATCCAGCCCTCCGTCCATGCCTATCCACAGCGATCCCTGACCATCATCAATAATCCCATACACATATCCTCCCTTAAAACTTTGCTTATTCCGCGGATCATTACCGAATCTTGAAAATAACTGTGTGTTTTTATCGAAACGATTCAATGTAAAGTTATTGCCATTATAATCAAACCATGGACCTGCTCCGACCCAAATATCACCCATTTGATCCTCACAAATTGCAGTCACAAAATCATTACTTAAACTTGCCGGGTTCGTGCTGTCATAAACAAAACGACTTTCTTTCCTTTCCCGACCTTGTTTCCTGACTAATCCATTAGCCGTACCGATCCATAGCATTCCTTTGGAATCTTCAAAAAAAGAAACACTTCCGCCGGTTAACCCTTGAAAAGGAATTTCTTTCTTGTAGGGATCTACCTTGTATAGCGTTCCGCTGTATGCTGTACTTATCCAAAGCACACCATCCCTTGTCTGATATGCCCACCAGGAACTACTGTCGGTAAATCCATTCCCGCTATTTTCAGCATAGTAACGCGTTGTTATTCCTCTTTTCGCATCATATCGGCTGACCCCGTTATTAAAAGTCCCAATCCACAATGCACCCGTGACATCTTCGCAGATGAAAGAAACATGGTCTTCCGCATTTGCATTGGATTTGGGTGGAGGCGCACTGAGCTTTTCGGGATATGAAGGATCGTAAACATAGCGGGTAAATCTGCCGGTTTCCCGGTCCAACGAATGAAGCCCGTTTTGTGCCGTGCCAATCCAGAAATTTCCATGACTATCCTCAAATATTGCCCTAACACGGTTATCCAACAGGCTGTTGGGGTCTCCCTTATCATGCAGGTATCGGACAAACGCCCCTGTTTTTCGTTCCAGCTTGTTGAGGCCTCCAATGCCATTTGACGCGCCAGCACGAAATGTCTCCCTGCAACCAACCCAGATCGTTCCCTGCCTGTCCTCATAAATAACCCTTACCTGGTTATCACTTAAGGATGATGGATCATTCTCACGATGCAAATAGCGTGTAAATTTCCCCGTTTTCCGGTCCAGTTTATTCAGCCCATTATTTGTACCCACCCAAAGAACACCTTGCCTGTCCTCCAGCAAACAGGTTACAAAATTATCACTCAAACTTTGAGTATCTTTTTCATCGTGCCTGAAATGAGTAAAGACACCTGTTGAAGGATCCAGGCAGTCCAGTCCAAAAGCTCCAATCCAAATGAAACCAGTTTGATCAGCCAGTACACATTCAACAGTATTTGACGAGATGGAATTTTTATTCAGTGCGTCATGTTGGTAAACAGTATACCGATAACCATCATATCTAATGAGACCAATGTCGATCGATGTAATCCACAAAAAACCCTGGGGATCCTGGCTTATCCCCGAAATCCATCCGCCCCATGGCACATCCTCCGTGGGAGAAACTTTTTTAAAAAAGATATCCTGTGACAAAACAGGAGTAATGGCAAACATGCAAAAGGCAATCAATAGGGTGAACAAACGCCTGCCTGTTTTCATATCCTTATATATAAACTTGAATAGTGCCATTGTCCAAAGTATCAGTTTATCAATGTTTTTATAGGGCTTTGGATTTTTATCTTTATTAATAAATTTATATTGGGAGAAACGCCCTTAATACCGAACCTTCACCCTCTTTGCTTTCCACCCTGATCTCCCCGCCATGCGCCTTCACTATATCATAACTCAGCGACAGCCCCAAACCCGTGCCTTTGCCGGTAGGCTTAGTGGTAAAGAATGGCTGGAAAATCTTTTCTTTTATTTTATCGGGTATACCATTTCCATTATCCCTTACCGTTATTTCTATTTTGTTATTGGATTTTTTGGTATATATACTTACTTCAGGTTCATATTCAACTGGTGCTGTTTTCTTTTTTTCATTCACGGCATAAAAAGCATTGTTTACAAGATTGAGCAACACCCGCCCGATGTCCTGCGGGATGATATTTATTTTTTCCAGTGAAGTGTCAAAATCAGTATGCAGGGTGGCGTTGAAAGATTTATCTTTTGCCCGCATACCATGATATGCCAGTCGTAAATATTCGTCAGCCAGTGCATTGATATCGGTGGGTTCTTTTTTGCCGGAGCCGGCGCGGGAATGCTGCAACATGGACTTGACGATGGCATCGGCGCGTTGTCCGTGTGTAAGAATTTTCTCTTCATTACTGTCAATATCTTCCACGATTAATTTCGCTTCCGGGATGTTCCCCTTTTCCATTTCCGTTTTCAACTCACTGATAAGTTCACGGTTCACTTCCGTAAAATTATTTACAAAATTCAACGGGTTCTGGATCTCGTGAGCTATACCTGCGGTGAGTTCGCCGAGTGATGCCATCTTCTCTCTTTGGATGAGTTCCTGTTGTGTTGTTTTGAGTTCCTGGAGGGATTGTTCCACTTCCTTATTGGCTTCTCTTAATTCCTGTGTGCGTACAGCTACCTGCCGTTCCAGTGCCAGCTTATCTTTTTTTAAGGAAGCAATGCGCCAGCGAATAAACGCAGTTAATGCGGCAATGAAACCCAGCGCGAAGAGGCCATAGGCCCACCAGGTTCTGTACCAGGGAGGCAGTACACGGAATACATATTCCGCAGGCTGGCCCCATGGCGTGTCGGGGCTGAGCGCCTTTGCCCTGACCAGGAACCGGTATTCGCCCTCGTGCATATTCCCAAAAAAGGCACTTGCTTTATCCGTCACCGGGCTCCATTCGTCATCGTACCCTTCCAGTTTGTACTGGTAGCGCATCATGGCCGGCCGCGCAGGGGCAATGGCGGAAAAATGTATTGTGATATTGTTGTGGCGATACGGGAGGGAAAGGTTCTCGGGAACTGGGTAGTAACGCAGGATACTGTCGAACGAAATCCCGCCATAACGACTGATCATTCCTCCACGCAGACTATCGGGCAACAATTCTCCGAACATGGCAAGTTCTTCGGTTATGCGTGGATCTATCTTACTGCTGTCTGCCATGGCATGAGCATACGCCGGTTTTGCTGCCTGCAGGTTATGCCAACTGATGCGTTCATTGTTCACGCGGATATCCCGGATCGAAACTGCAGGACTTTCTCCGCTTTGCAGGATCTTTTGATAATCAAACCTGATGAACCTGCCGGAGCAATTCAACCAGAGAACCCCATGACTGTCCGCTAAAATGTTGTCCACCTCGCTGATGGGATACCCGTTTACTTCTCCAAAGTGTTCGATCCCGTTTCTAGCAAGACCGCTTCCGGTAGGAGCCAGGCCACCCCTGAGAATGGTTAACCCCTGCGTCGAACCCAGGATAATATTATTAGCGGAATCTCTAGCCAAACTAAAAATTTCATTGCTGTTCAGTCCGTCATTGACCGAGTAGTTTTCAAACAAATTCTGATACGGTTGCAGGCTGGCCAATGAATCCAGTTTATCCAGATTTTCCCTCCGCAATACCCGTAGTCCGCCGCCAAAGGTGGCCAACAACATATTCCCATCGCGGTCCTGCAGGATTCTCATGACCAGAACATCTAAAAGTCCCTTGGATCTGGCAAAATTGATAAACCGCTTCCCATTGAAAACACTAATACCCTTGGGGCCTGCAAACCAAATGTTGCCATGGGTATCTTCATAGATATTCAAAATAAGTCCATCGATCATGCCCTGCCTGATTCCATAGCTGAATATTTTTTTCCCATCAAAACAGAATACCTTTTCATTTTCTGTATCTGATATGCTGGTCCATATCCTGCCTTTACGGTCGATTGCCAGTGCCAGTATAAACCGTCCCCCAAATCCCTGCCTGGACGTATAATGCGTGAATGAAGACCCGTCAAATACGCTCACGTTTCCTGGAAGCATGCCAAACCATATCCTTCCTTTCCCGTCCTTAACGATGCTTTTCACAACAGCATTTTCGGAACCGTAGGCGAGCAGACCTTGTTCGGTCCCATAATGGGTGAACGTTTTGCCATCGTAGTAGTAGGTAAATCCAGCACCCCCAAACCAGTACCTGCCTGCACTGTCCTCAGCCATGCCAGTGATATAGAGATCTTCCGATACGCCGGCCTTTTCGTCCAGTCCGATATTCCCCCGGAATACGGAAACCGCTTCCCCGCCATAATACATCACTCCCCGGGTATCATTGCCCCAGAACCAGATGCCGCCTTGGTGGTCAGCCACCACCTGGTTCACATTGCCGGAAATGCCGTCCTCATTCCCAAAAACCCGGAAGGACCTGCCATCATAGCGGCACAGTCCGCCGTTCCGGACACCGATCCACAGGTTATTTTCCATATCCACCGCCAGGGTGTTGATAGCGTTTCCCGGCAGTCCGTCTGCCGTGGTGAAGATGGTATACTTCTTCCCGTCGTATTTCACCAGACCCTTGGTGGTCCCTAACCAGATATTTTGCTGCTGATCTTCCTGTATATCGTTAACCTGCCCCTCCACAAGACCCTTTTCCTGGCCGATGAACTCAAAATAACGGCCGTTGAACCGATTTAAACCGCTATCGGACCCGACCCATATCTGTCCCCTGCTGTCACAGAACAGGGAAAAAAAATACTCACCACGAAGGCCATCCTGCCTGGTTATGTGGGTAAATTCCTTCCCGTTAAACCTCACAATGTTTTGTGCCAGAAACCAGAGCGTGCCATCACTTCCTTCCGCCATCTTACCTGCGCTCTTTACTACTGGTTGAGCGGGAAATCGATCGAAAGGGGTAAATGTTCTCCCGTCGTACCTGCCGGTATTCGTCCACAGATTGCCTTTGGTGTCCTCACCAAGAATTTGCCATAATAAGGCCTCCT
>JAHEEX010000225.1 GCA_024640465.1 Sphingobacteriales bacterium
TGATACAGGCCTGGCTTTTCCTACAGCATTGTCTTAAATGTTGAGGTAAAGCCGGGCCTTCTTTTTCAATCAGGGATTGATTTTCTTATTCAGTTTCTTAAAGCCATTTTTAATAATTCAATACTATTTGTATGATCTTTATGGGATAGGAAAATTGCCATATCTTATATTTTATGAAAGATTATAAGATATCTTTCTTACACAATTTTACTGCTTTATTTCATTCAATTTTTCCTACCTGATTTTCCGGACTGTCATTTTCAAAATGATCGGAATTTATATTCAGTAGCTATAAATACTGACGGGGATCATTTTTTTATTGAAATCCTATTTTTAACTTAATTGTTGATTCATTTATGATCTGCTGAATAAATGTGACAGGCTAATAATCTCCAAAGCCAACTCGGTCCAACGTACCTTCTGATTATCTATCGATCTGCATCCTGGGCGTTTAACATACTACTTAAACTGCTGTTTATGAGCCTGCAACCCACCCCGGGAATCTGCTTTAAAAAAAGTCTTTTTTTAAAGTGGTTCTTATCACCTTTTTTACTCGTACTTATTGCTTCATTTTATTCAGTAGCCCAAACGGTTGAAGTGTCCGGTACCGTTACCAATGAAAAAGGGAATCCGGTTGCGGGAGTATCCGTACAGGAGGCTGGCAGTGGACGGGGTACTGTGACGGATGGGAAAGGGTATTATAAGCTGACCATAAGTAAGGATGCCAGCATTGAAATTTCTTATGTGGGTTATGAAAAAAGAATAGTTGCTGTGGTTAATGGCGGGGTCATCAATCTGCAACTTAATCCGGTGGAACAAACTTTGGGGGAAGTAGTTATCACAGGTTTTGGCGGCACCCAGATCAAAAAAGATGTGACGGGCAATATTGCACGGGTTAAAGGGAAAGACATTGAATACTTGCCAACCCCCAGTGTAGATGCTGCACTGCAAGGCAAAGCTGCGGGGGTACTGGTCAACAGCCAGTCCGGAAAACTGGGACAGGCAGTAACGGTAAGGGTCAGGGGCAATTCATCCATCAGTGCCAGCAACCAGCCTTTATATGTGTTGGATGGTATCCCCATTACCACAACCAATCTGAGTTCTTATGGAGGGGCTACCAATACTTTAACGGATATCAACCCGAATGATATTGAATCCATTGAAATACTAAAAGACGCTTCAGCAGGTGCTATATATGGATCCCGCGCTGCAAATGGTGTGGTACTTATAACCACTAAACGCGGTCGGTCGGGTAAGACTTCTGTAACGCTCAATCTGCAGGGAGGCTACGCCGAATCCACCAAGCGCGTGCAGGTACTGAATTCGGAACAGTATGCGGAATTGATATTGGAGGGCGCATTATATAATGATACCCAGGACCAGATAGATCCTAATGAGCCATACAGCTGGACCAGCTATGTCAAAGGTAACCTTGATTATTACAGCTATGATCAATGGTCGAAGGACCCGGCCAAAACCTACAATTGGCAGGACCAGGCCTTTCAAAAGGGGCCGTATTACTCAGCAGATCTGCAGGTGCGGGGTGGTAATGACAAAACAAAGTTTTTCACCTCCTTCCAGTACCTCGATCAAACCGGGATTATAGTCGGCAACAATATGAACCGCATGACAGGCCGGCTTAATCTTGACCAGAAAGCGAATAACTGGCTGGACCTTGGTGTATCCATGAGCCTGTCGAGAACCTGGAACAGGCGGTTGCCGGGTGATGCTAACTTCTCCAGTCCTTTGCAGTCGATCGCCCTGATGCCCATGACCCCATTCATTGATCCCAACACCGGGTTGGATGCGGGTACGCCTCCGGGTGATGTAAACATTCCTATCTATTACAATCCCATGATTACCGTCAAATATGGCAAATTCACCCAGGAGGTGTACCGAACTATCGGTAATGCCTACCTCCGTGCAAAGCTTGCCAAAGATCTGAGCTTTCAAACGGAATTCGGGATTGACTACCTGAGCCAGAATGAAGAAGGATATTTCCAGTCGCAAACTGTCAGGAATGACAGCCGGGCAGCCCGGGGATATGGCCGTAGCGATGGCACATTTATTTCAAATTTCAATACAAATTCCTTTTTCACATACCAGAAGAAGGCTGGTGTCCATAATCTGAATCTTACACTGGGCATGCAGTACCAGGAATCTCAGTCAAAATATAATGGTGCACAGGGAACAGATTTCCCTTCGGATTCATACCGTAAGATCAGTAGTGCGGCCACTAAAATTGGAGGCTATACTGACCAGTACGATGACAGGTTTTTATCTTATTTCCTGAGGGCAAATTATATCTTTAATGAAAAATATATCATTGCTGCCAGTACTCGCATGGATGCTTCATCCAGGTTTGGGGAAAACTCCAGAAATGGTTTCTTCCCGGCCTTTTCTGCAGGATGGATCATGACCAATGAAAAATTCCTCGATAACAACAAACACCTAAGTTTCCTGAAACTGAGAGCCAGTTACGGAGTTGTTGGAAATGCAGAAATCGGCAGTTACCCACAACTCGGACTTTACACGGGCAATGCCGGTTATGCAGGTGTTGGTGGCCAGCAACCTTCTCAACTGCCTAACCCGGACCTTCAATGGGAAACAACAAAACAATTTGACATAGGTATCGACTTTGGGTTATTTAATAACAGGTTAACTGGGGAGTTAGATTATTATACCAAAAAAACCGATGGGTTGTTATTGGAAGTCAATGTACCGGCCACCACAGGGTATACGAACATGACAAAGAACTTGGGTAAGCTGACTAATAAAGGTTTTGAACTTCTAATGAATTCGATAAATACCACTGGGACATTCAGGTGGACCACCAGCCTCAATCTCGCCAGCAATAAAGGCAAAGTCAATGATATCCAGGGACAGGTGATTGAAGGTGGTATTATGAACCGGGCCATGGAAGGTTATCCTATCGGAATTTTTTATACGGTTGAATATGCCGGTGTGGATCCGGATAATGGGGATGCATTGTTCTATAAAAATACCAAGGGAAGTTCCGGATCCCTTGACAGGACTAAAACAAATAATTATAATGAAGCTGAACGTATCGTTGCGGGGGACCCCAATCCGGATTGGATTTTCGGGTTTACCAATAATTTTTTCTATAAAGGTTTTGACCTGTCAATATTCTTTAACGGAGTGAGTGGTAACCAAAACTGCATATATGGTATGGGACGTTATTCCTCAGCCAACATGCTTTATGAAGATAACAATACCATTGACCAGATGAAACGCTGGCAGAAGCCCGGAGATATAACTACTATTCCGCAGGTCAGGTTATATACCATTAATGGTTCACAGGAAAGTACAAGATACATAGTGGACGGGTCCTATATAAGACTGCGGACGCTGACTTTAGGGTATACATTGGAAAAGCGGTTGTTGCAGAAAGCAAAACTGGAAGGCCTCAGGATCTATATTTCCACATTTAACCTATTGACTTTCTCAGATTATCCTTATTGGGATCCGGAGGTAAACTGGGATGAAGCAGACTCCAACATCTCCAAAGGAAATGATTTTTATACCGCGCCACAACCAAAGACCATTTTATTCGGCATCAATGTCATTTTTTAATAACGCTGAAGCATAATTTATGAGATCATTAATATATAACAATAAGGCCTTGATTGTTTCATTTATTCTATTGGGGTTTATCCAAATGGGATGTGAAAAGAGACTGGATCTTCAGCCTTATTCGAGTATTTCATTTGAAAAAGCATTACTCACCGAAAGTGATGTGATGGGCACGCTGATCGGATGTTATGATGGGATACAGCGGGCACCACTTTATGGAGGAGATGTTATGGTACTTAACGATCTAATAGGCAACACAGAATACATCCGCTTCACGGGTACTTTTCCAGGCCTCAACGATGCTTATCTTGCCAGCATGTCAGCCAATAATGA
Source organism: Sphingobacteriales bacterium (assembly GCA_024640465.1). Taxonomy (GTDB): domain Bacteria; phylum Bacteroidota; class Bacteroidia; order Chitinophagales; family Chitinophagaceae; genus Pollutibacter. The sequence goes on from JAHEEX010000225.1 coordinate 3,928, forward strand.
ATTTGCCGGAGGTACATGGGTAAGGGCTTACAGTACCATCAACCGATGCAATACAGTGATTTCTGCGCTGGATAAAGTGGTCTCATCAGTTGATACTAAAAACAGGGTAGAGGGCGAGGCCCTATTCCTGAGGGCATCTATATATTTTGAGCTGGTACGCTTATATGCGAAGTTTTACGGGGATGGAGACTACAGTTCCAATCCCGGTGTTCCCATCATCCTTAAACCAACTGCAGAGATTACAGAATCTGACCTGGTAAAACGAAATACCGTAAAAGAAGTATACGACCTGGTAATCAGTGACCTTGAAAAGGCAGTGAACCTACTTCCGGCAAGCAACCAGAAATACGCTACCAAATGGGCGGCTGCCGCTCAATTATCGCGGGTCTACATGATGCTTGGGCGGTATGCGGATGCCGGCGCAGCCGCCGATCGTGTCATTAGGGGAAGCGGAAAGACCCTTAATCCAAATTTCAAAGACCTGTGGTTCACTTATATAAATTTTGGTGGCGTTACACCGGCCGAATATATTTTTTACATCAAAGTAACCACACAGGATGGGGTCAATTCTATGAACACCTATTTTGGCAGAACAATAGCATCCATACCGGGTACGGGTGGGCGAAGCGATTGCAAGATCAGGGATGCACATATTGCATTGTATGAAAACGGTGATACAAGAAAGACGTTCTTTATCACATCAGGAGGAAACAAATATACGCAGAAGCACCTGGATCCTTATGGCGACGTGCCCGTCATACGCCTCGCTGAAATGTACCTGACCCGGGCCGAAGCTAATTTCCGTTCGGGCACTTCTGTTGGAGCCAGCCCGCTGCAGGATGTCAATGCCATCCGAAACAGGGTAGGGTTGGCCCCACTCTCCGTTGTTACGCTGGATGATATTCTGCGTGAACGGTCGCTGGAACTGGCTTTTGAAGGCCACAGTCTGATAGAATCAAAAAGGCTAAAAAAATCGGTTGGTTCTTTGCCCTGGAATTCGCCAAAACTGATCATGCCCATTCCGCAGAGAGAGATGGATGTAAATAAAAACCTGGTGCAGAATGAAGGGTATTGAGTGGAACTAAAAATTTATTTTATGACAGCAAGTACACAATCAATCATAACGAGATTAATGGTTATAATGAGTATAACCTGTATCGATCTGCTACATGTTTTTAATGGTGTACATGCACAATCAGTATTTGGAAAATCTGCCATTTCACTTTACGGCGATGAAGCGTTTAATGCGGTACAGGAATTCTTCCGGTATGATCAATCCATACCATTGAACGTAAAAACGGTCATGCTGGAAGACAAGGGTGCCTATACGCGGGAGAAGTTTGTATTTACTACTTCTGATAAAAGCCGTGTTTCCGGGCTATTAGCGATACCAAAACTAAACAAGCCCAACTATCCCTGCATGATTCTGATACATTCCGGAACTGGCCGAAAGGAAGACTGGTGGGCTGAGGATGGCTGGATCAGGGGAAAGTCATTTACCGAAAAACTTTTACAAACCGGCTATGCCGTATTGGCTATTGATGCTGATGGCCATGGTGAAAGGGCGATAAATTATGATTATGTACCACTCACCAGTCTGGCTTATGAAACAAAAGAGATCTATAATATCACAAAATTATTGGTTCAAACCACAATTGATCACAGGCGTGCCTTTGATTATCTCAAAACAAATACATCCATAGACAGCAGTCGCATAGGTGTTATGGGTTATTCGATAGGCGGCATGATTTGTACTTATCTCTGCACACAGTTGCCGCAACTCAAGGTAGCTGTATTGTGTGCTTCCGGCAGTGAGTTTGAATTCACCAGTCCGGCAGTATTTCCCCTTCATTTTGCACCTCGTATAAAAGACATACCTGTGTTGCTGCTGGATGGCAAGGACGATACCTTATTTCCGGCATCACAGGTCGAGGACTTCAGAAAACTTCTGAAGACAAAGCATAAACTGATATTCTATGAATCCGGGCACCTGTTGCCGGTAAAATATCTTGATGATGCATATGAATGGATAAGAATCTACTTAAAGTAATTGCTTTCAAAAAAAAATTTCATGCTCCTATTCATTTTATGACTGCATTTGCCGCATCGGAAACTGTCGGGAAACTCTCTATCGCCCCGTCTCCGAGGTCTTTGATCCATCTGCCGTTATTTGCCTTGATGAGGGGCTTTTAGATCTGCCGTTTTTGTAAAGAAATGCACATGCTTTCTGCTCATCCCTGCCCATAAGTACTGTGTATACCCGGCAATGTCGGTGAA
>JAHEEX010000226.1 GCA_024640465.1 Sphingobacteriales bacterium
TCAGTTTAATAACCTCGAGCCTTCGATTGAGCCAACGGCTACCGGCCATATCGTTGAGCAGATTGTAATGATTGAAAAGATTATTGCAGACGGCTATGCATATGTGTCAAATGGATCTGTATATTTTGACGTGGAAAAATATCATAATGATTTTTCCGCGAAAGGAATGCCCTATGGCATCCTGAGCGGCAGGGTGCTCGACGAACAACTGGAAACCACCAGGGAGTTGGAATCACAGGAAGAAAAAAGGAATAAAAGCGATTTCGCACTTTGGAAGAATGCAGCACCGGAACACATCATGCAATGGAAAAGCCCATGGGGCATGGGCTTTCCCGGATGGCACATCGAATGCTCGGCCATGAGTACCAAATACCTGGGTGAAGAATTTGATATACATGGTGGTGGAATGGACCTTCAGTTTCCGCACCATGAATGCGAAATAGCGCAGAGCGCAGTTTGCAATCATCATGTACCGGCAAGATACTGGCTGCATAATAACATGATCACCATCAACGGAAAGAAGATGGGGAAGAGCTATAACAATGTTATTAAACTTAGTGAGCTGTTCAGTGGTAACAGCCCGGTGCTGGAGCAGGCATACACTCCAATGACCATACGCTTTTTTATCCTGCAAACACATTACAGGAGTACGCTTGATTTTAGTAATGAGGCTTTACAGGCCGCAGAGCGCGGATTGAAAAGACTATGGGAAGCTTTCAGCAACCTGCAGAAAATGGATCTGGCAACTCCATCAACACACACTGGTACTGATACAGAGCTCAATGCCAAAGCCTTGAAATTACTGGAGGAAGTGGATGAATTTATGTCTGATGATTTTAATACAGCTAAAGTGCTGGCCAATTTTTTTGAGCTGGTGCCTGTTATTAATTCTATACGTGATGGGCATTTATCCATTTCCGCCCTTGACAGTACAACACTCGCACTCATGCAGAAAACTTTCCAGGTTTACCTGATTGATATTTTCGGACTTAAAGAAGAGAATACGGAGGATACCGGAAAACTAAGCAGCGTAATGCAATTGCTGATCGATATACGAAAAGAAGCCCGGTCAAGAAAAGATTTTATGACTTCAGACAAAATCAGGAACCAGCTTCAGGAAATGGGCATTCAGCTAAAAGATGAGAAAGATGGCGCGATGAGTTGGACACTCACCGCAAAGTAATAAGAACGCTAAGATACTTTCTTTGCGGTCTTATTACTTTGTGGTAAAAGAATATTTATATTTTCTGGGAATAATGAATGAATAGATCCAATCAATTTTTCTTCCATATCATTTACCCATTCATGGAAAGGCCCATTCGTCTTACCATAAAAAGGAATATACCGGACTAATTTTTCGAGTCTGAAATGTCTTGAATGTATACCTGCCCCAACCATTTGCGCATCACGGGCATTACAGTACTGCTCAAAATGTCCTTCCACAGGTACCATCAATACAGGTTTACCCAGGTACATAGCTTCGCAAACTGATTCAAAACCCGCAGTAGAGGCCATACCACTGCAAGATGCCATCATTTCTAAAAATTTATGGCCATTCAGAGAATGAAAACTAAGGTTTTCATCAACCATCCATTCTCCTGAAAATTCATCTTTCACTTTTTTACTATCTGTAAAACAATGAAGTTTTACTTCAGGATTTTTTTTATGCCAATGAATTATATCATTCATATAGCCACTATTAACCAGGTATACGAGGATAAAATTATTATCCTGTATTTGAAGTCTGAATAATTCTTTCCTTAGTATAGGAGGTACGACTAACAGGTTTTTCTTTTTCGACCTAGGTAAATCATACTGGGAAATGGCCAGTATCATATCTGCCCGAAAGGTTGTACATTTTGAATACTGAATCAGCGCTTGTTTTTGAAACCAGTTACCAGCGGGGAAACGAAATGCCGGATGCAGGTAAACATATTGATGTGCAATGGATAATATCTTACAAGGTGCTTGATGAAATATACCATACATCCCAATCAATGGTTCATAAAAATTGATGATGAGGTCAGCTTTATGAAAATTAATGAGTTCATGAATGATACTAATACTTCGATTGAATGCCCCGAGCTTTAGCATATTTTTCCAGACAGTCATACCAATCCTGATCGACTTATTATCTGTTCCGGTAACAAAATTGGGGCTCTCTAAAGAAACAATTGGTACATCAAATTTTTGTTTGAAAAACTCCGGGATTTCACGCCTGCTGCTGCTGCCAACAATTACACAGTAAACTTCCATATTCAATTTCTTCAACATTTCTTTTACAGCAATTGCCTGTGTCATATGGCCCCTGCCTTCACCCTGGACTGCCAGGATAACAGATTTTTTTTCCATGGTACTGAGGATTGTCATGTCAGGAATGATTAACCAGTTCCAATTCAAGATCCTCCCAGAACTCATTCTCCCGCTGGGCATTTGAATCATTTGATTGAACTATTTTCGAAGCCCGCTCATTAAGCCAGTCGTTATAGTAAATAATATTCCATTCCCCTTCTTCATTTTCCGTAATGGCACTTAGTGTCTCCACCCAATCCCCGCTATTGAGATAATGGATTCCGTTTACGTCTTTATTTGACGGCTGATGTATATGCCCACAGATCACCCCTTCACATTTCTCTGTCCTGGCAACGGCGCATAACTCCTGCTCATAATCTGAAATAAATGAAACTGCTGTTTTAACTTTCTGTTTTACCACCTGGGAGAGAGAATAGTAGGGTAAGCCTTTTTTCCGGCGATAATTATTATAATGCCTGTTCAGCCAAAGAAGGAATGTATATCCGGTATCACCCAATTTAGCAATCCATTTGAGGCGGGTAGTTACTGTATCAAAAATATCACCATGAACAACAAAATATTTTTTCCCGAATGAATCATGGATATGGGTCCTGAGGATGGAAAAATTTCCAACTTCAAGCGGTAGAACCTCATCAAGAAAATCATCGTGATTACCTCTCAGATATATAACAATGGTATCATTGGAAGACAACCATTTCATCAGTAATTTAAAGAAAGCAGTGTGCTTTTTCTTCCACTTGCCTGATTTACGCAGCTGCCAGCCGTCAATAATATCGCCATTTAGAATCAGCTTATCGCAGGTATGATGACGGAGAAAATGAACAACTTCCCGCACATGGGAATTACTGATTCCGAGGTGAATATCAGATAGGATTATTGTTTTGTAATGTGTTTTCAAAGTAAGGGGTTTTACAAAGGTCAAATGTTAATATGGCCGGAATATGTAGAAATCATTATGGAAAGATGAAAAATGTATGACCTAATTGTTACGGAATGAAGCTTTCTTTGTTGGAAAAGCAAATCGATTTCACGTTGATTCCTCATAGATGAGGGTGATTAATATCACCATGATATTCCGCAAAGACCACTCCTTTGTCATGGATCCCGAGCATTCTATTAAAAATATTTATTTTGTTTAGAAGATTACATTTACAAGAATGCCGCTCCTCCGGAGCTTGAATACATCATGCATGGATTTCTACAAGAATTTCGCTCCTCCGGAGCTAAAAGACATTCATTAATTTCTGTGTATTTGTATTCTAGCTCCTGAGGAATGACATTCTTGTAACAATAAGATGTTGTTGCATTTCAGCTCCGGAGGAGCGACATTCTTGTAGCTTTTTATCCATTTCACATTCTATTAAATTCATAATGTGTCATTGGCTCGAAGGGGGGAACTCTGTATTCGTTGGGATGAAAAGAATATCATAGCTTGTTAATATTTTATTTAAGAGTACTAAACTTTGAATCGTATAAACGTATTATTGCCTTTTAATCTAACACCAAAAGAATATGTCATATCTCGAACACTTATCCAAGGATAAAAAACTTAAAAAACTCATCGAAGCACAGGGTGAACTGGAACTAAAGAGCCGTAAAGACCTCTGCAATTATCTATGCGCCTCTATTATGAGCCAGCAATTATCCACCAAAGTAGCTGCGGTGATCCATAAACGATTTCTTGATCTATTTGGTGGGAAGTCGCCGCTGCCGGAGGATATTCTTGAAGTCCCTGAAGATCAGTTGCGAGGCATAGGACTTTCCAATGCCAAAACCGCCTATATCCGGCATGTTGCCAGATTTGCACTTGAACGCGGTATAAGTTATAAGGTCCTGGCAAAAATGAGCAACGAGGAAGTGATCGATTACCTGACTGAAATCAAAGGAGTAGGAAAATGGACAGTAGAAATGATGCTGATGTTTGCCCTGGGCAGGGAAGATGTTTTTCCTGCAGATGACCTGGGCATTCAACAGGCCATGGCGGGTTTATATAAAATGAATACGGAAAACAAAAAACAGTTCAAGGAAGACATGCATAAGCTGGCTAAAAAATGGTCGCCTTACAGGACCTATGCGAGTATGTATTTGTGGAGGTGGAAAGACGGGGAAAAAAATGGAAAAGCGAAAGTCGAAAAGGGAAAGTAAAATAAGAAATAAGGAACAGGAAAATAAGGAATAAGAAAGTCTGGGGAAGATACTTTAACCTTTCCTGAACACACAATTAAAAATAATTATAATACTGTACATATGCCTGTATGTACTTGAGTGGGCGGAAAGACGAGAAAAAAATGGAAAATCGAAAGTCGAAAGGGGAAAGTAAAACAAGAAAATAAGGAACAGGAAAAAAAGGAATAAGAAAGTCGGGAGAAGATGGTTTAACTTCTCCCGAACTTTACATTTTTACTTAACGAGTTTCAATTCTTTGATCAAATGGGATGCACCGCCCAGTTTATCGATACACCATAAGACATAACGCACATCTACACATATCGTGCGGTTCAAATCCTTATCAAAAGCGATCTTGTGACTCAGGGCTTCATAGTTGCCATCAAAAGCAAGGCCAATCAATTCCCCATTTGCATTGATCACCGGAGAACCTGAATTACCCCCGGTAATATCATTGGTGGTTATAAAGCTTACCACTAAATCATTTCGTTGTTTATCTATATACTGACCATAATCTTTTTTCTGTGCCAGGTCTACCACATTCTTTGGAAGGTCGAATTCATAATCACCCGGTTTGTACTTTTCCAACACGCCTTTCATGGTACATACATAATCATATCGTACACCATCACGCGGCTGGTAACTTTTTACATTGCCATAGCTTACACGCATGGTGAATGTGGCATCAGGATACATCACTTTTGTGGGATTCATTTCCCTGATACCTTTGAGATAAAGCCGGCTCATTTCGTCATTAGCCGTCACAAATTGCTGGCGGTATGGTCCAAACTTACTGTTATAATTTTTGAGGAACTGGCTGGCGGCGGCATAGGCCGGATCGTTCTGCAATGTTACAGCATCAGGCTTTGCGATAAAGGCTTTCCAACGGGCATCATCAGGAATCATGGAAGTGCCAAATACATTGGCAGCATATTTAGTATAGGTCGTATTATCTTTCAGGTCGCCATAGGTTCCGCGCATTGATTCGTAGAAACCAATGGGGTGCTGGTTCTTATCAATATTTTCATAGAACATCTTCATCACATCGGCGAGAATTTTTTGATCTGATGGCATATTGGCCTCAGCCAGGTAATTCTTCCGAAATTTATCTGCAGACTCCAGCCCTTTCTTTACATCCGGATGATCCACCCCTTTTTTCACCATATCACTTTCAAGGATCATTAAAGACGATGCAAATGCCAGCAATGGAGAACCAAGAATACCTTCATTGATATACATACGGTGACGGGCATAAGGCTGATATGCATCATACGCTTTCTTCCAGTCGCTGAAAATATTTTCATATTCCGGTTTGCCTTTGGCCCATTTCAGGAATGCCTGTTCATCTGCCTGTTTTTGTTCGTATACTTTATACTTCTTTAACTGTTTTGATTCGCCATCGAAAAACTTCCAGTAATTAGCGATGTTCGCATAGTTAGAAGCCAGTTTCAATTTCACAGCGGGATCATTTTTCATTTGCTCAAACATATATTTAAGCCGCATATCCCTCAATTCGACGAGTGCCGGATTTTCAATATCGGTTTTCAATTTTACACCATATGATGATTCATACCGGTTTGTACTTCCCGGATATCCATAGGTCATGGCATAATCACCATCTTTCACGCCCTTAATAGATACGGGCAGAAAATACTTTGGTTTCAACGGAACATT
>JAHEEX010000227.1:0-3688 GCA_024640465.1 Sphingobacteriales bacterium
ATTTATGATAAGTGCTGTGGTATTTGCCTATGCATGTTACTTTTTTATCTACTTAATGAATTTTGTATTTGATTCTACAGAAAAAAAAGAGATCATACTACTTTTTCAACTGGCTACAATTATTTCCACCATACTTGTAAGTATTGGTATACTATTGAATATTAAAACTCCGGTTGAAAAACCAGCAGAAGTTAAAATGAACAAAATGCCGATGCTCACAGAGTGGGAAGAATACACAACCGGCAGAAATTAACACATATTTTTGAATACATATATTTTAAGCCAGTACATATATTGGCTCAAAGCAACTACATACCTTATCACTCCCAATTATTCAATCACTAAAGCAGATCTTCCAAGCCTGATTCAAATGCATCAGGCTACGAATTTTCCTGATCTTTCTTAATATTCACATTGAAAGCCGGTGACTTATAATCTTTAGGTAGATAGCTGGCAGGAATAGTGCTCATATTCCCATCTCTCTCTGACCTGTAATGTGGCGACATAATTTCTATTCCACGCTCATTACATACATCCTGGATATGCTGATGAAGAAGCGAATATATTGTAGCCTGGCTATTTGCGGCCCGGGTATATGCATTGATCTGGTAAGAAACATAAAAGTCATCCAGGCCTGTTTGCAAAACAAAAGGAGCCGGTTCTTTCAAAATCAGTTCGCAACGTAATGCAGCGTCAATCAATGCCTGGTGCATATCCCGCCATGGAACATCATATCCAATGGTTACTGTACTATGTAAAATCAACCCTTTGTCCGGGGCATCACTGCTAAAATTGGTGCTTGGGCTGCCCATAACCGTAGAGTTAGGAATAGATATTAATTCATTCTTAGTTGTCCGGATACGTGTAACCAATAAAGATCTTTCTACTATATCACCAGTCACATCTCCGATCTTAACACGGTCTCCAATCTTAAATAAACGCATATAGGTAAGTACCAACCCTGAAATGACATTGGATAAAGAGCCTGCCGAGCCAAAAGTAAAAAGGAAGCCCAGGAATACCGAGACTCCCTGAAATACCGGGGAATTACTACCTGGCAGGTAAGGAAAAATTACCACAAGCATAAATGATATAACCAATATCCTTATTATCTGGTAGGTAGGATTTGCCCAATCTGCATAAAATCCCGGGAGCCGTAAATTGCCTTTTTCGATTTCAGTTCGCAGGAAATACAGGAACCGTAAAACATACCGGAAAATAAAAACAATAACAATAATCGTAATAAGATTTGGTAAATAATTCCATAATCCTGATCCGATTTTTTTAACCGGACTTAATACATACCCAAATAAAGTTTGTGCGAAATTTTCAGTCCATGGAAAAAGACCAAAAATGATTGGAAGGGCAAGATAAATGACAAATAAAATTACGACCCATTTGAAAAATGAATTTATTGATAGCAATACGCCAACTTCTCTGCCGGAATCTAATAAAGTGTACTCCCTGATCTTTATTCCTTTGAAATATTTGTCTTTCTGCTTACTTATCTTTTTCGCAAACCAGTTGAACAATTTAACAATAAGATAGATTAGGACTAAAACAATCAAAATTACCAGTAATGCCATAGCAATTTCTTTTGCCAGAACAGTCAGGCTGGTTTCTGATTTATACTTTTTTATTGCCTCCTGTATTAATTTCATGTTTTTTTGAGCCAATTCCTGTTTTGACATATTATTCCAGATCGCATCATTTTCTGAAATGCTCATTATAATATTTTCGTCATACAAGATCTCAATGCTTGTTTCGCCCTCCGCCAACCTGATGGAATCCGGGTTAAATCTTGCTTTTTGAGCAGCATTCTTAATCCTTTGACCAATTGCCAGGGCCCTATCCTGTGCAGTGAATCCACCAGACCTGCTATAAATAAAAAATAAAGTATCATTGAAAAAGCCTTCAACAGGATAGCCTTTTACTGTTTGGCGCATGGAGTCGATCCTGGCTTTTTTTTGTGCAATTCTCGCCGAGTCCTTTTCTTTAATTTCCCTGATTTGTTTCTCTAATTCTTCTTTACGCAGATAGTCGGTTGTTTTCAAAGACCCTAACTCTTTTTCCAGGTTTGCCATATGAGTTGAATCAACCATTCTTTGTTGATTGAATTCATTCGCTTTCCTGTTGTAATCCTGCAGAATAAGCGCATTTATAGAATCGGTTTTTTTTGCACTACTGTCTGTCTGGGAAAAAAGCGAACAGGTTAATACTATTTCAACAGCAAAAACAAGTAAACACCTAAGCATAATTTTCATAATTAGTTTGTTTTTTGGATCGAGGGTCTATTATCGTCAATTCATTTACCCGCTAGATTTAAAATAAACAAATTTCCACTATACACAGCCACCATGAAAGACTTAATTTAGTTTAGGTTAGCATAAACACCTAATCTTAGTCTACCTTCGAAAAGCTTTCTTGCTATCTTTTTTTAAAAGATAATCAGTTTTAAATATATGCTTAAAAATTACATTGATTTAGTTGGTTTAAATCTAACCCTGGATCCCGAAAATTGGGCAGAAATGAGAAAACTTGGCCATCAGATGATTGATGACATGATGGACCATTTGGAACAAATCAGCCATCAGCCATCCTGGCGTCAAATTCCTGTGGAGGTTAAGCAGTTTCTTAATCATCCGGTGCCTCAAAAACCGGAAGATATACATAATGTATACCAGGAGTTCAAACAATATATCTTACCTTATAACAAAGGGAATATTCATCCGCGATTTTTTGCCTGGGTGCAGGGAACCGGAACACCATTTGGTGTATTGGCAGAGATGCTGGCGGCAACCATGAACCCTAATAATGCCATTGGTGAACATGCTGCCATGTATGTGGAACTTCAGGTAATAGAATGGTGCAAGCAGATGATGAACTATCCGCCTGAGGCAAGCGGCATCTTGTTAAGCGGCGCCTCCATGGCCAATGTAACAGCATTAACAATTGCCAGGGACCACCAATTAAACCTGTCAGTCAGACAAAAAGGACTAAGGCATATTGAACCACAAATGGTATTGTACTGTTCTGAAGAAACCCATAGTTGTGTCCAAAAAGCGGTAGAACTTATCGGGCTGGGTGCGGAGTCGATCAGAAAAATAAGTACAGATTCCGGTTATAAAATAAAACCTGATTTTTTAATTGCTGCCATAGAAGAAGATATTTCAAAAGGTTTTACCCCTTTCTGTATTGTTGGTAATGCGGGGACAGTGAATACCGGTGCCATTGATCCATTAGAGGATTTGTCAGCCATAGCTAAAAGATATAACCTCTGGCTCCATATTGATGGAGCATTTGGTGCACTGGCTAAAATGGTACCCGAATATGAAGCGCAGCTAAAATATATCGAACAGGCAGACAGCCTGGCTTTTGATCTCCATAAATGGATGTATATGCCATATGAAATTGCCTGTGTGCTGGTCCGAAACAAAGAAGCACATAGGAATAGTTTTGCCATAACGCCGAGTTACCTGGAACCGGAAACAAGAGGACTGGCAGGCGGACCTGAACCATTTAACAATTACGGACCGGAATTATCCAGGGGATTTAAATCACTTAAAGTCTGGATGTCGTTGAAAGAACATGGTCTTGAAAAATATAAAGCCATGATCCGGCAGAATATTGCACAAGCATTGTATATGGGTTATCTGATTCAACAAGAAGAACAACTTGAATTACTTAC
>JAHEEX010000227.1:3788-6122 GCA_024640465.1 Sphingobacteriales bacterium
ATTGTCCATGTATTTTGCTCCACAACTATACTTGCAATCGCGAAAAAAAGTAAAAGAACAGCAAATGCCTGATGTATCCTGACATTAAGTTTCTTCTGTAACAGTAAGAATGACGTGATCAACAACAGCACAATCAGAAAGATTTGCTGTTTAAATGCAACATCCAACAGCCATAGATTGAAAATTAAAGAAAGCACTATACAGATTAAAAAAAGAAAATACAGCGGCTTGTAATTATTTGAAAAAAATGTTTTTAAATCAACTTCTTCATTTTTATCTATCACCGGAAATAGCATACTTGCTGCAAGAAAAAGGGTAATTGGATATATAAGGATAAATAAAAAAACCGGCAATTTCCAGGCAGGATATCCTTTAAGTTCATATAAAATAAACCATTCCTGAACATGGATATATAGTATAAGTATAACCCAGATCGTATGCACCCAGAAAAACCTGACTTTCTTAAAGTCGTACAACAACTCGGCCAGAGAAGAAAGGATTTTGGTTATCCCTAATCCAAGAATAATGGAAACCAATATGGTAACATATTCAAAAGGGCTGATTGCGTTTCCCATAAGAATAGTTGCTTTACTTCTTCAAAAGAATGTTAATGTATTTTTGTATTTGACTCTTATGCATAAATGCAATTACCACACAACACGCAAGTACGATAATAGCAAGACCAAACAATTGCCCCCCATCGCCCTGGGATTCTATTCCAATTACCAGTAAGTGCGATGCAATTGCACCCAACATTAAGCCTATTCCCAAAAGAGCGCCAAATACCACGGTCGAAGGAATTAACAGTAACACCGAAGCTATCAGTTCAATAACTCCTGTTCCTATCCGGCCCCATGGTTCTACACCAAGTTTTGAAAAAAGTTCAACAGATTCCGGTTGGCCGGTAAACTTAAAATATAAAGTCTGTAAAAGTATCACAGCAGCAACGATACGTAAGGCCCAATCAATAATATTTCTGAGTTTCATGTTGTTTATTTATAAATTAATGACCAATTTTTATCTGCATTGTTTTTCAAAACCGTTTCATTCTTATTCCACTTTGTAAGCGTGTTATTCACAAATGAATGATAGAAGAGATATAACTTGCCATTTACAATTTTAAAAGTTTCAGGGTCTATTTCTACTTTTTCATTTGTAGCACCCATTGCGTAAGCACACCAACCGCCATACTGTGGTTCGTACTTTTTGTAATCCTTGATGAACAAGTCTTTATTAGCCGCTGACGAAAAATAATAGGTAACACCCTCTGCTTTTGCAGCAAATTTCTTGTCCCCCTTGATGGCTTTATTTTGTGTAAAATAAGCCACCGGATCATATCCCTGGATGGCAAGACCATTCTCAAGGTTAAATTGCTTTTCCCTTAAACTAGCCTGGGCAAATGAAGAAAGCGTAATCAAAGAAAATATTATTATGCTCAAATACTTTTTCATTTTTTTGTGTTTTTGATTTATTTATTAATTTGTCTCCTTCTCGAGTGTTTTCCAGTTTGCATCAGCTTTCTTTATCCTTCCGGGGATATCGGTTGACCAAAGCTCTTTTACTTTCAGATTATAATTAAGGTAAAGCTTATCCCCTATAACTGTCCATGCATTGGGATCAGTTGGGGATTTGTGGTTCTCACTGATACCATATGCACAGTATCCGCCATATTGTGGGACATATTTTTCAGGGTTCTTTTTAAAAAGCTCCATGTTTTCTTTTGAAACAAATTGCCACCGTGCTCCAGACCAATCAAATGTTATTGACTGGTCACCTGCCATAGCCTTTTTCTCAGTAAAATAAGCAACAGGATCGTATCCCTTAATCGCTATTCCTTTTTCCTGGTAAAACAGAGGCATAATAGAACCTGACTGAGCTGAAGAAACCAGTGTAAAAACAAAGAATGTAAATACTGTTAATAAAAATTTCATATTTATCGTTTTGTAGAATTTATAAATGATACAACTAATGAAGAGTAACAGCTTCTTCTAATTCAGGAGCCAAAGGAAAATCAATTGGAATTTGTGTGATATTATGGATATAATTAGCGAATACTTTGTCTGCTACAAGAGAAACCAGGTCTACTAATGCGCCTTGACCATAGCCATAACCGAAAAAATTATGTAACGCCTTTTCAGTTGGCCTGCCATGTGTTTCCTGAATTTCAGCAGCCAATGTCGTAATGGCCCTTATTTTAGGATCAGTTGCATTACCTAACCGTATGTTGATGATTTCTTCATCATCGAATCCGTTGAGTTTGCCCAGGTAAGTATGGGCGCTTTTACAATAATGGCATCCATTAACTTCAGAAACGGCCAGAAAAACTGCCTCTCT
>JAHEEX010000058.1:0-11662 GCA_024640465.1 Sphingobacteriales bacterium
CAGTTTATCATCAAAGACGAATTTGTGGATGAACTGAAACATGATATAAATGAGCAGGAAAAGATTTTAATGGAGAAGTACATTAAAACCGGGAACAGTATTGACGAACATGTGATTGTGCGGCAAAAAAACCTGCGGGAACAAATGGAATACCTGGAAAAGGACTTCACTACCCTGCGCAATGAATTCAACAACTATTTGACAAAGACTTTATAAGAAATTTTTGCGTGTTTTATTAAAAGGAGGCTGTCTCAAATATTATTGAGTCGGCCTCTTTTTATGATTTTAACCACTTCTACAAGAATGCCGCTCCTCCGGAGCTTGATTACATAATTCATGATTTTTCTACAAGAATGTCGCTCCTCCGGAGCTTGAATACAGAATGGTTCTAATGCCTTTAAGCTCCGCAGGAGCGACATTCTTGTAGAAATATGATGTTCCTGCCGTTGAGCGATGCCTCGGTTCGTGTCTCCACGAACCGGAAACCGAGATTAAATGAAGATGGTTCGTGAAGACACGAACCATGGCCCCGCATAATGTTGTTCTTGCCTTTGAGCTCCGGAGGAGCGGTATTCTTGTAGACGTTATGTTGTTCTGCCTTTGAGCTCCGGAGGAGCGGCATTCTTGTAGCTCCGGAGCGACATTTGCAAATTGAAATCAATTGAGCATAGACATCAATTTCTTTTCATTCAGGATGATAATATTTCCGTCCTTAATATCGATCAGCTTTTCACCCCTGAAATCACTCAGTGTCCGGATCAGTGATTCCGTAGCGGTTCCGGCAATATTAGCCAGGTCTTCGCGTGAAATATGGATAGAGAAAGGAAGGCTATCTGGCTTTTTGTATTTTTTCTCCAGTGTAATAAGTGCGTCTGCAACCCTTTTCCGTAAAGAATTATAGGCAAGCCCAAGAAGTTGTTCCTCTTTTTCAGAAACATTACTTGCCAGCATCCTGATGAATTTTCTGGTTACCTCCGGATTATCATTGATGAGTGATTCAAAATCTTCCCTCGGGATTACAGCCACATCCGCATCCTCCATAGCCTCAGCCGTTTCCTTATAAACGGAATTTTCCAGCAAGGATACATAGCCAAAGAAATCGCCTTCTTTATACAAACCGATGGTCAGTTCCTTTCCATCTTCATTTGATTTAAATGTTTTGATCTTGCCTTTTTGAACAAAATACAAGCGGCCAGGGTGATTACCTTCAGAATAGATGAGCTGTTTCTTTTTGTAATGATTGATATTCCGGCCTTCCGATAATGTTTTCAAGGCATCTTCCCTGCCAAGATCCTTCATAAAAGCATGCAAGCCGGTTACATCCGGAGAATATTCCGTTCTCAGTAATTCAACTTTGCGCAGCCTTCTCTCTATAGAATTCAGTAGTTCGATATCTGTAAATGGCTTAGTGATATAATCATCAGCACCCATTTCCATGCCTTTGCGGAAATCAAGTCGCTCCGCTTTGGCAGTCAGGAAAATGAAGGGGATACTGCGTAGTTGCTCATTCTTATTCAGCAGGTGTAAAACACCATAACCGTCAAGCACAGGCATCATGATATCACAAATGATCAGGTCTGGTCTTTCCTGCAGGGCTTTTTCCACACCAATTTTGCCATTCTCTGCAGTAATGACACGGTAATTGGCCAGCTCCAGTATCTCGGCCGTATTCTCCCTCACTTCAAAATTATCTTCTATTAGTAGTATAGTATTCATGTTGCAAATGTAATTATGAATTTTGTACCTTTTTCCAATTCACTTTGAGCCTCAATGTGGCCATTCATCAATTCCACGTATTTAGACACGATATGCAATCCCAGGCCGGTCCCCTGGATATTCATAACATTTTTCCCCCTGAAAAAACGTTCAAAAAGATGTTTTTTGTCGTCCTCCGAGATACCAATGCCATAATCCCGTATTGAAATGGATATTCGATCTTCTGTCACTTCTGTTTCAACATCAATATATGAATTTTCAGGCGAAAATTTTAAAGCATTAGATATCAGGTTTATAAAAACATTTCGTAAGAGAGATAAATCCAGATTTACAACCTGCTTCCCCTCATGCCTGATCCTGATTTGCTGACCAGGTTTCAGGATTGATTGCATTTCATTACATACCAGCTGTACCTGCTCTTTTATATTAAAAATCGAAAAATTTGCCTGGATCTTTCCTTCTTCCATCCGGCCAATGGATAAAAATTCGTTTAGGATATCCGTAAGGTTACTTACTGCAGAACGTATTCGCTGTATATGTTTATCGCGTTTATTCTGTTCATCTGCCTGAGTATACTTTGCAACCAGCGAGGCTGAAGATAAAATTGTGCTCAAAGGGGTTCTGAACTCATGTGATGCCATCGAAACGAACCTTGTTTTTAAATCACTCAATTCCTTTTCTTTACTAAGCGCCGTTTCAAGGTCATCCCGTGATTGCTCCAGTATTTCAAGTGTTTCCTTGAGCTGCCTGGTACGTTTCTCCACTTTCTGTTCCAGATCTTCATTGAGTTTTTCAATCTCTTCATTCACCCTTTCCATTTCCTGCTGCTGCTGCTGCATGGCTTTTTCTAACGCTTTCCGTTGGGTTATGTCGATGATAAATGCAATCACAAATCTTCCTTCTTCTGTTTGATAATGACCAAGGCTAATCTCCACCGGGAACTCATCGCCATTTTTTTTCTTTGCAAATAAATCAAATCCAATCCCCATTGTCCTGTTTTGAGGATTTGCATCAAACTTATGCCGGTGTGCCACATGATTTTCCCTGAAACGCATGGGAATGAGGTCCTCCACTTTCAACAGCATCAATTCATTTTCCGTATAGCCAAAAAGAGATAGGGCAAGTTTATTGGAAAGAATGATATTCCCCTCTTTATCTGCTACCATAATGGCCATAGAGGCATATTGAAACAGCGCCTCAAATTTCATGTTCTGCTGATAAAGATTGGCCTCTGCATTCTTCTGATCCTGGATATCCAGTACCCTTTTTAGGATATAATCCTTACCTCCGCTGGAGAACTTAACAAGGTTCACCTGTCCCAAAAATTCAGTCCCGTCATTTCGCCTGAAAATGACGTTGTCTTTCCATTGTCCTGTTTTTTGGAGTGCCTGCTCAACTTTTTCACTCAGGATTTCAGTTGAGTTCTGACCGTAAAAACATTGAAAAACATGCTTGCGCTTCAATTCTTCACCTGATGCATAACCGAATATCCGGCAACCAGATTCATTAATATACACAAGCGACAGGGTTTCAGCATCCCAAACAGATACACATTCGTCTTCCATGGAAAACCACGCATCTATGAGGACGTTATTAAATCCTTCTTTATCGATTATGTTTTGTTGGGAAAACAATCGTTCTTGAATCTATAAGGGTTAAATTAAAGTAACAGTCAGCAATAAAGTTACTACAACTGATTCACCCGGCAAATTTAGTACACAAAGCACCATTTGCGTAAATATTTGATAAAGCAATTTTTCAGAGAAATATACGGAGCAGCATAAAGAACATCAGCTGAATGAGGAAGAGATGAACAGCAAAAAGATTATCTGGCTTTAACTTACATATCCTGAATATGGATAAAATAATGGTGCTGATACAAAACCAACTCAGATAATTTAAAAGTGGTATAAGTCCTTCACCGGCCCAGGTCCAGAAGCCAAGTATGACAGCAACAGGTTCCATCACCCAATCGAAAAATACCGCCAATACTGCGCCGCTTATGATCAGTTTCAGACTAATTGGACTACAAGCAGAACTTTCTTCAGACAAGTTAATCTTCTGCTTAAAATGATCCATAAAATAATACACAGTTGCAAGGGCGCTGTATAAAACAACAAACCAATTTAATCCGATTATCAGTGGTACACCCGCAACCTGTAATCCCATGATCGAACCATAAGCATAATTTCCAAATAGTACTCCTGTCCGGACTCCAATGACCTCAGAAATCATCCCTCCTAAAAAAGAGATCGCAACAAATATGTAAAATGACCTTTTCTTTTCGGGCTGCGACCAGATGATTAAAAAAAACATCAACAATAAGTTCAGGGGGGTCATGCTGGCAAACCAATACCTGTCGATCCATATCATCCCCATGATACCAACAATGTGAATGAGCAGCGCTATGCCCGTGGCCCATTGAACCTTATTCTGGCTAATGGCCTCAATAGAAAGTCTTTTTATGGGAATGCCCGGATACATGCATTTATTAACCACTAAAAAAGCCGAAAGTTTGGCAAGAAAGCATATTTCTTCAAATGAGGGGTCAGATCAAAAGTGCATTAGTTCATTTCCTTAATCCATTGCCTGATCAGGGCTATAGCTTCTTTATTTGCCAGGCTTCTGCCAAGTTCGGGCATCATTACGCCAGGGTCCTTTGATTCCATTCTGTATACCAGGATCGACTTATCTGGCTGGCCTGGCATAATATCGAACAGAAGGTCGCCAGAGCCCCTGCCTGCAGCCACCGGAGTTTTCCTGAACCCGATCCGTAAAGAATCTTTTTCCGCCGATCCTAAAAATAAGCCAGAAGTATTGGCGGGCCCGTTTGGCCGGTGGCAATGTGCACAGTTTATATCCAGCCATAGCCTTGCCCTGTCGTTTACCGTCCCGGTTGACGGAACATTCCATATAATGGCCGGAGGTAAGGACGATTTTGCAGGGATACCATTAAGTTTACCCAATTGGGCCCAATGCGTTAACTGAATTTCTGAACCCTGGCCATAATCGAGTGGGCCACTTAGCTGCTTTGCCGATGGACCAATGGGCGACATTTTTTCACTTCTGTTGTGACAACCCTTGCATTGATTCATATTGGGAATAAAGTAAGCATGTTGCTTTGTTTTCCCTTGCTCGTCGATATACTTTACCTGTTTTGTTTCCCCTGCTACATCCAGGTAAGCTTCCGTTTGCTCTGCGTTCCAGATATACGGGTAAGCTTTCCATTCTTTCTCTTCATGGATCAGCAGCCTGGTTTCAATCAGTTGCCTTCCCTTAGCCGGATTTCTGAAATCAACCGGAAAATAAAATGTTTTGACCAGGATGGTCCCTTTAGGGAAATCAAAAACAGCACTATCATTATAATCAATATGAGTGCCATCGGGAATTTTAACGAACCTCAGTTTTTCCGCATAATCAGAAAATAATGGGGTGTTGAGCTTATATGGCACCACATCCTGAGCGGGTTGCTGATCACTCAATTTTCCGGAAAACAAACCATATTCTGACAGTTTTGATAAGGGTGCCTGATTTCTTACTGACAGGCTTAACAATGATATAGTTATTACAAATAGGACCGGGATCAGGAAATTTATTTTCATATATCATCAGATTCCAAAAAATATGATTTGTATTTTTTCGCTTTATTTGTCCCAGGCTTTTACTTCCGACTGTGCCACATGAGTGCAATCAGCCTCTGTTATGTCGCGTGAGATCTTTTTAAAATTATTGGCCGCATCGATATTGGCATAACTGGAGCCTTTATTGTTCTTGATACATATCCTGCTCTCTGGCGGGTATTTCCCATTTGTAAGAATCAGCTTCTCATCCGGAATCCCATCATAAATAATATGAGGCACGTCTTTGCCGAATTTCAATTTAAACCTGAAGAGTTTTCCCATACGTCCATGCATAGTGGCTTTTTCATGTTTCCTGGCATAATTGTTATCATGAATATAGATTGCCGTTGGGTATGGATAATAAATACTATCCTTAATAGGATTCTCAGTAATATAATAGCTTATAATACCTGTTCCTACTGTCCGGTTATTAATAATTTCATTGCGGAAAATCTCCACGTTATTTGCCGCCAGTAATAATATGCCCGTGCCTTGTGGCACTTTCCCCACAATATTTCCTTTGGGGGCAAAATTAAGCTGGTTGTTTTCCCTGATCCGGTTATCATAAACCCTGCAGTAACCGCCTTTTTTTAGTTGCAGGTCGGGCAAATCAAATACCAGTATCCCCCCCGTGTTATTATACGCCTCATTTCCATACACATCTGCGTTCAAAGAATTTTCAATTTCAATACCGGCCACATTTTCAAAAGCCTGGTTATTTCTTACAATGATGGTTTTGGATTGACCAACATAAATGCCCGCATCTGAAGCGCCCCGTGCAATACAGTTTTCAATCAGCACTCGCTCGCAACTTACCGGGTAAATAGCATAGGAACCATTCTTTGAACTCAACTTGCCAGACCAGGCAGCTTTCACCCTGCGAAAAGTTATATCCGTTACATTCATGGCTTTTATACAATCCCCTTTTGCATCCTGAATGGTCATATCTTCCATGACCACATTATTGCAATTGGAAATCCTGATTCCTTCTGCGCCTGTTGTTTGATTTTTAAAAGAGAGAATGGTCTTATCCAACCCCTTCCCTTTAATGATGATATTCTTCTTGCCTTCCATGGAAAGAGTGGCATCGATGCTAAAAGTTCCCTCGTCCAACTGAATGGTCTCACCATCTTCGGCCATGATGAAACGAGACTGGATACTTTTCCTGATCTCTGTTTGTGCAGATACAATGCTGATGATGAAGCATAAAAGAATACTAAGCGTACATCGCATAAATTGGCTTTTACTAAAAATACACATTTTAGTTTCCTTAATATCGATCCTTTAAGAAATGTTATTTCGATCTGGAAACAAGGATCAGTTCGCTGACGATCTTTGCACTCTTCATGCAAAGCGGAATACCGCCTCCGGGATGAACACTGCCTCCGGTGAAATATAATCCACGGATGCGGGAACTGAAATTGGGATGACGTAGAAAAGCCGCCCATTTAGAATTGGAACTCGTGCCATACAAAGATCCCATATAAGAATCTGTTTGGGCCTCGATACCTCCCGGGGTAAGTGTTTCTTCTGTTTCAATGAAAGGCTCCAGATCAACACCCATCATGCGCTTAAGTTTTGCCAGGATATTCAACCTGGACTGTTGAATCAGTTCATTGGTAAAAATTTCCGATCCGGCGGGTGCGTTTACCATAACAAACCAGTTCTCTTTTCCAGGCGGCGCCTGCTCCGGTTCCATCTTGGAAGTGATATTGATATAAACTGTAGGATCTGAAAACATTTTCTTATACTCGAAGAGATGCCTGAATTCCGCCGGATAATCTTTACTGAAAAAAATATTATGCAAATGGAGTGAAGGAAATTCTTTGGCAATTCCCCAGTAAAAGATCAACGCACTACTGCTTCTTTCCCGCTTCAATACATTTGAAGCACTGATTTTATCCTGCAGCAAATGAAGATAAGTGTAATAAACATCCACATTGCTCACAACAAGGTTTGAGGATATTTTTTCCCCATTTACTACAATACCTTTCACAGCTCCATTCTCTGTCAGGATACTTTCCACCTTTGTCCCAAAATGAAAACGAACCCCTTTTTTAATCGCCAGTTTATACAGGGCATCAATAATACTGATCATGCCCCCCTTTGGATAAAAAGTGCCCTGGTTCTGTTCCAGGTGAGGTATTAAACTGAGCATGCCTGGAGCCTGGTATGGATTACTGCCATTATAAGTGGCAAAACGATTAAAGATCTGTACAGCTTCAGGTGTGCGTAACCGTAACTTATTAAACTGGTCAAGCGTACTGAAAATGTAGTCAAATCCCGTTTGCTTTAGTGCAGGAAATATTCTTTTATTCAACCAGGTGCTGCTCTTGTGAAGTGAATAATTAAGGAAAATATTTCCCACCCGATCATATACTTTTTCCGAGTTCCGGAGATATTGTTCTATGGCTTCCGGGCTTTCTCCTGTTACCTCCTGCATTTGCCGGGCAAAGTCTGAGGATTTTGTAAAGGCATTGATTGTCTTTCCGTTTTCAAAAAAGTAGCGGCAGGAAATATCGACTGGCCGATAAGAAAAATAAGCTTCAATCGGTTCACCGGCCAATGCAAAAAGCTCTTCGATATTGGCTGGTTGGGTAAATAGTGAAGGGCCGGTATCAAACCGGTAACCTTGCTGTTCCAGGATACCAAGCTTTCCACCGGGTCTGTCGTTCTTCTCATATACAGTAACGCCAAAGCCACTAATAGCGAGGCGAATGGCAACAGAAAGTCCGCCAATTCCGCTTCCAATTACACTGACTGAAGACTGTTGCATCAGAACAATGGAGATTATGTCTATCCTAGTGGATAGAGATTATGCATGTACTGCTTCTTTTTGTAAATATGCTTCCAACCGGGGGAATGCGATTTTAAACCACTCGGTATATTTATGAGGGTGGGAAGAAAGATTTGCCTTTATCTCATCCATATTTTTATAACAATAATCGCCTACTTCATCACGATTTGGGTGTACGAGACCATTATAATTGCCTATGAAAACATGGTCGAATTCATATTCTGTAAGTCCGTTATCAAAGGCGGCCTTGTACACAAAGTTAAAGGCCCCGGTAAGGTTTGTTACAAATCCCAATTCTTCACGCAGGCGACGGCTTGCTCCATCAGGCGCGGTTTCACCCGGGCGGGGATGGCTGCAACAGGCATTTGTCCATAACCCACCACTGTGATATTTATTCAAGGCCCTTCTTTGTAAAAGCATTTCGCCTTTGGCGTTGAAAATAAAAACACTGAATGCCCGGTGCAATAAAGCTTTACGGTGAGCTTCCATTTTCTCCATAGTGCCAATTTCTTCATCATGCTCATTTACCAGGACAACTGCGTTTTCTATCATAATTGGTTTCTTAATAATATATCAATATGGTATATAAAATTTGATTCCTGATCCCACCGATTCATGATAACACAGATTTTTCCGAAAAGTTGGGGGGAAACCTGGCTTATTTCTTTGCCAGTTTGAATTTACATGAAAGTAGCGAATAGATCAACGGTGAATTAACATTCGGGAATAAAGACAATGAAATGTGAATAAATAATCCTAAACACTGAATTAAAAGAATTAAACTCATCATAAAAATACCCGGTAACCTGAATTTACCCTGTATAATTTTCTTATTGGATTAACCACTACATGGAAACAGTTGCTTTATAGAGTGATAGGGAAAATGAGGAGGATTTTTTTTATTGAACGCTTACCTTATTACTGAACTATCACTTTCATAATGGTATCTTTTTCGTCTTTTACCATGAATCGAAAAATATACATCCCTTTTGAAAGTTGACCGGTACTGAGTTGTTCCCTGAAATTATTGAGCGTTTTCTGCAAAACTTTTCTTCCATAAGTATCATAGACAACCAGGTTTACATCTGTGATAATATCATTACTTGTTAGTATTTCAAGAGGCTGAAATTGTTGAACTGGATTTGGATAAATAATAAACTTACTTTCTGCCAGGTAATAAACTATCTCTGACTGGGAATAAACTACTCCACCATTCATCAATTCCAGTTTCACCCGGTAAATATTTAATCCTTTCCTGGTTTGATTATCTGAAAAAATATTTTGCAGATTCCCTGGGTTTTGAATTTTCCCTATTGCGATATACTGGCCACCGATTTGCTTTTCAAGCACTACAGCATTAATGCCATATAATGTACCCAGATTAAGAAACAACCGTGCTGTATCATTATCCAGTAAACCCAGGAAAGACCGGATATAGCATTCTACACCCTGCGTGGAATAATTAAAGGTATAGCTGCGCATACCTTCCTTTCCGGAGATCAGCGGTGCAACAGCATAATGAAAAGAGGGAAATGATTTTTTTGCCAGGATGATCAGGCTGTCTGATGAAACCGTGATGGGTTCCAAGTATTGATTGCCCAATGTATACACCCGGTAATCTTTGACACCTGGTAATTTTTTCCAATAGAATAAGACAGAATCAGGACAATTAAAACCAACACCGGTTAAGGTCCTGGCAGAAATGGTAAAAGTATCGCTCAGATACCTTGCTGAACCAATTGACATCCTCAGCAATGCTTTGCTTATAATAGAAGGTGTGTTCCAACGAAAAAGTCCGGACAAAAGGTCAACATTTGTTTGAATTGTTTGCCAACTCGCTCCACTATCAATACTATATTCCAGTAACCCGGATCCTTCAATTGGCTCCCACCTTATTACATTAGATTGTGCAGAAGTCACAAAGTCAATTGAGGTTGGAAATTGCCATTCAAAAAAATTGGTTGAATCATACTGATAAGCCAGAAAAAAATCCTGAACACCAGATACATTAAATCCGTTTATACGCATTAGGTATACTCCCCCGTCAGGATTATCCAGTGTAATCTGCTCAACATTATTTAAGCTATCCCTTTTTCTTTCAGCCGGCTTCCGCAAAGAATCTGTTTGCGGATAACTGTTTAAAACCCAGGGCTTCCATCTTTCTCCGGTCAATACATTTTCTAATTCAATGTCAAGATCATTAATAAGTGCCTTTGCAGCATTTGGTAAAGCAGGCAGATCATTCCAGGTAAGTGTTGTTTTAAATTTTCTTAATCCGGCAGGTACCGTAAGTGTAAAAATGCGGGAAATTCCATTGGTTACCGAACCTGAAAAATATCGAGCGGTATGAATTGTATTAATGGCATTTTTTGCATTAAGGCTTCCGAAACCAGTAGCATAATCTACTTCCTTATTTCCAATATCGTCTGCACTGTTTAATAAGATTGCTTTTATTAATGCATTTGATGGTAAAGAATCATACATGTTGAGATAGGCTTGCTGCATTAATAAAGATGTACCAGACACCAAAGCAGCAGCGCCCGAACTACCGTCTTCCCCAAAGGCAACCAATTCCGGCTTCACCCGACCATCATGTGCGGGCCCTTTTGAACTTAATTGTTCAACCACATTAAAGGAATCCGTAGCCCCAACCGTGAGGATATTTTTGGCCATTTTAAAACTACCCGTCAGATTGGCAAATCCGGTGATGCCAACATATGAGCCAGTTGTTGCAGATGACAACCCAGAATTCCCCGAGGAGAAAACATGAAGAAGCTTTTTATTATTAAGTGTACTGATATCATAAAGTGCTGCATCTGAGCCATAGTAATTTTCAACGCCTACGCCATACGAATGATTTTGTATAGAGATGTTGTACAGGCGATATGCCGCATCAGCATCAGGTAAAAGACTTGAAAAGTCGGATGAGCTGATCCTGCTTCCCCACGCAACCCCTTTACCAAGGTGCCAGGAATTTCCACCACCTCCAATCATCGTTGACATAATAGTAGCATGAGAACTTATGTTTTTTGAACTTAGGGTTGTTGTTAAAAATCGGCCGGCAAAATCAATATCAGCAGAATCTGGCTTATTTTCTTTCACAGACACAACCAATCCTTCCCCATTTAGTATCGGATAGCTATTATGCACCTGGTTGATCTTGTTAACAGACAGATCCAGGCTGCTTATTTGTAATTCTTCTATTGGTTTTCTGGATCCGCTTTCAATAAATACAACCTTTTCTGATTGCATTAATTTTCCCAATACATCTTTAGCTGTACCGGTAATAGTATAAACGGTAAACCCTCCTGTAGAAAAAACATATTGCGGATCAAACAGCGGAGTGTTTAAATCTGCCGGGGGCTTTTCACCGATAACGGTTATTCGAAAGATCGTTTTATCTTTTAGCTTTCCCAGGTTTATTTCCTTTAACAAATTGGGGGAAATTTTCATCTCAGCATTATTCTTCTGAGAAAATCCTTCCACAGATAAAAACAGGCACAAAAAAAATATGCCTGTTTTCTGCAAC
>JAHEEX010000058.1:11762-17649 GCA_024640465.1 Sphingobacteriales bacterium
ACTTTTCAACGTGTAAGCAGTGGAGGAGATATTGCTATCAGCGTGGTTAACACCAGGCAATATATTGCCTCTGCCGGATTTCCTACAAGTGGAGGTGATCCTTATAATTCCATCAAATATGCCAAGGCTTTCCTAACCTATTCACCAGGTTTTATGACCAGTGTTATTGCCCATGAAATGGGTCATTGCATTGGTTTCCGTCATACTGATTATATGGACAGGTCTTATAGCTGCGGTGGATCAACTGCAAACGAAGGAGCCTCTACTGTTGGTGCCATATTAATTCCGGGAACACCCGTAGGTGCAGATCCTAATTCCTGGATGCTGGCCTGTTTAAGTGCTACTACCGACAGACCTTTTAATGCTAATGACAGAACAGCTTTGGATTATCTTTATTAATCAAATAATACTTTTATAAAAAGCCGCCCAATTTTATTGGGCGGCTTTTTAATTTACAGATTGCCTAAGAAAAAAATAAATTCAATTATTTCATTTCCTTTACAAAAGATTCTATTTTCTGAGTATACCCAATAGCCGGTTTCTTTGCCATAAAATCTAAACCATGTGCGATCAGTGCCATAATGGCCAATGATAAACCCAGCCCTGACCAGAAACTTAAATCAGGTTTTTTCCGGAGAAATAAGAAGATCAGGACACCGGATGCAAAAAGTCCAATTTCTATCCAGCGGTAAATTGCCATATCATTAAGCAATTTCTGCATCCTTGGAAGTTCTACTTCTTTAAAATCAACAGGTTTCATATCATACGCATATACATTCCGGATCCTGTCGGAATCACTTTTGCGCTGCACTGAAAAACCAACGAGCATAAAAACAACGCCAATAAGTATAATGGGAATTGCTGCGCCTTTATACATTTGCGTTTTATTGGAAAAGAAAAAATACAAAGCCAATCCAATGGCAATTACGCCAACAATTAAAAAAATAAGGCTGCTTTGCTTTTCTGCACTAAAATATTTCTCGATATCCGATTTACTGAACATAGAATTTGGTTGATTGAAGGGTTACTAAAAGTGCTTAAGGTAAGAAATAAATATTCATGGCAAAGAAATCCAATAAAATCAGGCCTTTTCCTGAACGGATCTGACCAGTTTCAAAATCCAATTCCGTGGTAAGAACCGATAAGCCTGGGCTGATACTGCGTTCATTAATCCCGGAATCACCGTTATTTTCCCTTTCATCATGGCATCAAATCCAAATTCAGCCACTTCAGTTGCAGAGGGCAATTTTTTACCCTTCACCAGTTTACTTTCTCCCAGCGCTGCTTTTTCCTGGAATCCGCTTTCTGTGGGCCCCGGGCATAAACAGGTTACAGTGACCCCTGTTTTTTCAAGTTCATTTGCCATTGCTTCGCTGAGACTTAACACATATGATTTAGTTGCATAATATACTGCCATGGTTGGACCGGGCTGGAAAGCAGCTGTTGAGGCAACATTGAGTATCCTGCCATGTCCCCTTCCCACCATATCCCTTACAAACAAATAAGATAAACGCGTCAATGCGGTAATGTTCAGGTTGATCATTTGTTGCAGCTTGTTCCAATCAGCTTCATGAAAATAACCGAAGTCACCGAAGCCGGCATTATTAACCAGGTAATCAACCTGCAAATTTTGCTGCTGGAGGATGGAATAAAGATTTTCGACTTCCTGCTGATTGCCCAGATCAGCACCAAAGGTTTTTACATCAACTCCATATTGCTTATGCAGTTCACCTGCAATGGCTGCTAATTTATCAGCACTGCGGGCTACTAATATGAGGTTGATTTTTGATTTCGCCATCACCCGGGCAAATTCAAGACCTATTCCTGAAGAAGCCCCTGTAACCAAAGCAGTGGCCTGGTGTACTTTTTTCATATTTCCGTATTTTAAATATTTTATTTATTTATCAAGCGCGGAAATTATTTCTTTTCCAACAGGACTTACGGAAGGTTCAAAGTAACCAATCAGATACCCTTTTTCACTTACAAGGTATTTTGAGAAGTTCCATACTGGCGCAAACTGGTTCCACCCGTTCCTGCTGCTGTCGCTAAGCCATTTGAATATTTCATTCTGGTCCGGACCTTTTACAACAGAACTCTTTGCAGCTAAAGGAAAAGTAACCCCATAGTTAATTCTACAAAACTCGGCAATGTCAGCATCTGAGCCTTTTTCCTGTTCCTTGAAATCATTTGCAGGGAAACCTATGATAACCAATTTATCCTTGTATTGTTCCTGGAGCTTTTGCAGTTCGTCGTACTGTGCCGTATATCCGCAATCACTGGCCGTATTCACCAAAAGCATTTTCTTTCCTTTGAGTGATTCCAATGGAAGTTGCTTTCCGCTATTCAATTGAACAGCCATGCTATAAATTGGCACTGGTGGCTGTACTATAGTTTCTGCCAAATGCACTTGGCTATTCTTGCCGGTAAGTTTTGTAATGCCTGTTAATAATGGATAAAAGGCCTTAAGTATTTTTTGTCTCATGGATGTATCTGTTGAATTACGGTTTATAATAATAACATATGAAGTAAATGAAAGCAATAAAAGCGACAGAATAATGATCGACTTACGCATTTAATTGATTTGATATTAAACACAAAACATTGCTCAGAGTTTGAATAATAATTTTATCCATTTCAGATGGTTTTTATAAGGAGCATACCATAATGGCGCATCAAACCAGGTGGGAGATTTCATGATGCTTTTCGGCCGGGTAAAAGTGTCGAAGCCCTGCTTTCCATGGTACTGCCCAATTCCACTGGTTCCAACTCCACCGAATGGGATATCCGGATTACCCAGGTGAATAACACCGTTGTTGATGCATCCCCCTCCAAACCTCACTTGTTCCATATAAAATCTTTCTGTTGATCTATTATTGGTATAGACATACAATGAAAGGGGATATGGATTTTTTTCAATCCATTCCAGTACTTCCTCTTTGCTGCTGTAAGAAATCACAGGCAGGACAGGTCCAAAGATTTCTTCCTGCATGACAGTATCCGTAATCTTTACCCCTTCCAAAATGGTGGGTGCTATATAAAGATCAGTTTCATCTGTTTGACCACCATAAACAATTTTTCCCTGAGACAAATATTTGCTTACTGCAAGGAATCTTTTTTTATTGATCATCCTGCCAAAATCGGGGCTCTGCTGTGGGTGATTTCCCAACATTTTATCAAAGGTTGATTTTAACTTCTCCATGAATGCGTCTTTCACCTCTTCATGCACCAATACATAATCCGGCGCCACACATGTTTGCCCTGCATTGATCAATTTACTCCAGGCCACTTTCCGGGCGGCAAATCCCAGGTTTACTTCTTTGTCTATAATGCAGGGACTTTTTCCACCCAACTCAAGTGTAACCGGACTCAGGTGTTTTGCGGCCATTTCCATGATCAGTTTACCCACCCTGACACTACCGGTGAAAAATATGTGATCGAAATGATACTTCTCAATGATCTCGGTTCCAACCTGTGGCCCCTGGCATTGTATCACAGCGATATAAGATTCGTCAAACGTTTCTTTAATGATCTTATCAATGGCCATCCCGGTATGTATCGCTTCATCTGATGGTTTTAAGATGGTGGTATTGCCTCCCGCGATAGCACTTATCAGTGGCGTAATCATTAACAAAAAGGGATAATTCCAGGGGCCAATGGTTAGTACAATACCTAATGGGTCAGGAATAATAGTACTGGATGAAGGAAAGAATAAAAGTGGCGTTTCTACTTTCTGGGGCTGCATCCACTGGCGGAGGCCATGTATTGTATGCCTGATTTCTGCATACGTAGGCCCTATTTCAGTGCCAAAAGATTCAAATGATGGTTTCCTGAGATCCTTATACAATGACTCAATGATCAGGTCTTCATTGGTCTTAATGGCAGCCATTAAAGCATGAAGTTGTTTCTTCCGAAATGCATAAGGCTTTGTTGCACCTGTTCGGAAAAAAGCCTGTTGCGCCTGGTAAATACGCGCTACTTCACTACTGATTTCGGACTCTTCCCGGCGAACTTGTGGCAGATCGTTTGTTGATGTGTTCATACTAATTTTTTTTAAGCCCTTTAAAAATCAATCCAACCAATAAACCAATATCCCGAATACTTTCTTCATAATCAGGCTTTCCCGATTTATTGATATTTGCCTGCTTTTCAACATTGTGTTTGAGTGCATCACTCATCCGAATCAATGCGGCAGCCAGGTTAGCGGAAGAAGATATCTTAATTTCACCTTTTTTTATGCCGGATTTAATTATCTGATCCAGGAAACCAATTTCTGATTTTAGTACCCGTTCATATAATTCAAAGAAGCGCGGAAGGATTCGGTTTAATGTTTCCGGAGAAACACGATGTAGATTAAGCACATCTTTATAATATGCCACCCGCTCTTTCAGGTAATAAACTACCTGGCTTTCCACATCTTTTTTTTGTAAGGCCTTAGCTTGCAGGTTAGTTATATATTTTTCACCTTCCACCAAAACAACATCCAGGAAAATATCTTCCTTGTTTTTATAATAATAATAAAGAGAAGCCTTATTCAGCCCAATTATTCCGGATATATCTTCCAGGGTAGTTTTCTCAAGTCCGTACTTGGCAAAACAAAATAAGGCAGCTTCTCCGATCTCTTTTTTTATCCTTTCTTTTTTAGACAGCTTTTCCATGGCTGGACAAAGGTAGGGTATTTTTCAATTTTTCAAACTTTTTACTATTTTGTTTGAATTTTTTATTTTTAAGGAACAAACTGACATCGGGCGGCAAATCAATATCTTCATATGTACAAAGTGATCATGCGCATGGATTTGCATTCCTCTTTTAAAAAATCAATGAAATTTTTATTCTCCCGCCCGGTTACCTGGCTGGCTGACAGGTTTTCATCTGCACCGGATCGGGAAAATGTGCATAATGCCCTCTCTGAACTTTACAGGAGCATCACAACAATTCCCGGCAAGAAAGGATTACTGATTGATTTCAGGCCCGATGAACACCCGGTGATCATTTTTTCTGATCAACATAAAGGAGCGAGAAATGGATCAGATGATTTTTGGCCGGCAGAAAAGAACTACCTGGCGGCACTCGAATATTACCACCGCAAAAATTTTTACTATATCAACCTGGGCGACAGTGAAGAATTATGGGAAAATAACATCTTCCAGATACTGAAGCATAACGTTGCCACTTTTGAAAAAGAAAAATTATTTTCAGACCGTAATGCCTACGCCAAGATCATAGGTAATCACGACCTTTATTGGCTAAACGACCCTTTGGCTTCCCTATCCCTTAAAAAAATGTACGATAAAACGATTAAAATATTCAGCGGTATCGTACTTCGTGTATCCCTGCCAGACAGATCTATAGACATCTTCTGTACACATGGGCACCAGGGTGATGCGCAAAGTGATGGAAATGCTTTCAGCAAATGGTTTGTTTCTTATATATGGGGCCCCACCCAGGCTTTCCTTGATGTTAATACCAATTCTCCCTCCTGTAATGAAAATAGCAAAACATTACACAACCAGATCATGTATGACTGGAGTGCCGCACAGCAGGACCTGGTGCTTATTACAGGACATACACATCAACCTGTTTTTAATTCACTCACGCATCTCGAAAGGCTATACCTGAATATGGAAGAAGCCATACAAAAAAAAGATGAGGCGGCAATTGCAAATATTGAAAAAGAAATACCACGGCGAAAAAAAGAATATGATTATGTAAATCATTCCTTCAGAACAATGAAACCAAGCTATTTCAACTCGGGATGTTGCTGTTTTGCTGATGGCACCATTACCGGCCTTGAAATTGCTGATGGATGCATCAGATTGGTCAGGTGGACATATGTAGATGGTATTCCCACCCGAAAAGTAGCTGAAGAAGAATCTCTGCTTACACTTTC
>JAHEEX010000228.1 GCA_024640465.1 Sphingobacteriales bacterium
TATCGGCTGGTATGAATGTAAAGATGAGACACCATCAGCCATTCATTTTACAAACCTCGATTCGGCAAATGGTTTGCGCGAGATAATCATTCAAAAACAAAAAGCTGTTGCTCTAATGCTCAGGGATGCAAAAGAACTGATGGTGATCATAAAGCCGCTGGATGGGGCCGATTACAGAACCCTCATTGATGTTTTGGATGAAATGACCATTAATGGGGTATCGCGATATGCCATTATAGAGCCGGAAGCCACGGACCTGAAATTATTGGCAATTTCTCGATAAGTGCATTGTATTTTTGTGGCATGTCAAATCCATACAGCAATTGGGAAGATACAATTGTGGCACTGGCTACAGCCCATGGGGTAAGTGCCATTGGTGTTGTACGTTTAAGCGGTAATAAAGCTATTGAGATTGCCAATGACCTTTTTCCTTCCAAAGACCTCAGGAAGGAGGCCGCCAATACCCTCCATGTAGGTTTTCTGAAAGACGGAGAGAAAGTGCTTGATGAAGTGGTGCTTTCCCTGTTTCGGGCCCCGCGTTCTTATACCGGGGAAGATGTTATTGAAATATCCTGCCATGGGTCGCCATTTATACAAGAACAAATTATTAATGCCTGTATCGCCCATGGATCTAGGTTGGCTAAGCCAGGCGAATTCACGCAGAGGGCCTTCCTGAAAGGCAAACTCGACCTCACACAGGCGGAAGCCGTTGCCGACCTCATTGCATCCAATACCACGGCATCACAGCAAACGGCGTTGAAAAATATCAGGGGAGGATTTTCGGATGTACTGAAAAACCTCCGCGACCAACTGATTCGTTTCTCTGCACTGATAGAACTGGAACTCGACTTTTCCCAGGAAGATGTGGAATTTGCCGACAGGTCGGCACTGGAAGCCTTAATTCAGCGCATAAGCGTTACCGTTACACAATTGCTGGAGTCATTCCGGTTGGGGAACGTTATTCGCAATGGGGTAAATGTGGCCATTGTAGGCAAGCCCAATGCGGGTAAATCAACCCTGCTGAATAC
Source organism: Sphingobacteriales bacterium (assembly GCA_024640465.1). Classification (GTDB taxonomy): domain Bacteria; phylum Bacteroidota; class Bacteroidia; order Chitinophagales; family Chitinophagaceae; genus Pollutibacter. Next base: position 1,029 of record JAHEEX010000228.1, read on the forward strand.
ACTCCTTAATGAGAACAGGGCGATAGTAAGTGAGATCGCCGGTACCACACGTGATACCATCGAAGAAATCATCAATATAGACGGTATCCTTTTCCGTTTGATCGATACCGCCGGCATCCGGGAAAGTGAAGATGCCATCGAGATTATTGGTGTGGAGAAGAGTATGGAGAAAATGAAATCCGCGGACATTGTGTTGTATTTGTTTGATGCATTCTCAGAAACAGCGGGAGAACTGGAAGCGGCTGTTCATCGGCTGCAGGAAATCAACAGCTCTTATATGCTGGTGGGTACAAAAAGTGATTTATCTGATCAAAGTGAACTTTCCGAAAAATTCTCTGGTATCGATACCCTTTATCTTTCTGCGAAAACGCATCATCATATTGATCTGTTGAAAGAGCGCCTGGTTGATAAAGTGTTACAGGGTAAGGTCAATACCGAAAGTGTGATCGTTACCAATGCCCGGCACTACGCATCCCTTCAGCAAGTAGCTTCTTCGCTCCATGATATACAAACTGGCATGGATAACCGAATTCCAGGGGATTTGCTGGCGCTGGATATCCGGAGGTGTTTGCATTATTTAGGTGAGATTACAGGTGAAGTGACGAATGAAGACCAGCTGGATTATATATTTAGTAAGTTTTGTATCGGAAAGTAACGTGGATTTTCACCTGTTTTTATGTTGTTTTAATCTTTTTTAAATAGCCGGAATCAGATAATATTGGAATATTATATGAATGTCGGGAGTCTGTTTGCGAATCGCAAAATAGAAAACTTATAGAAGGCCTTGCTTAATAAGCGGTTTTTAAATAAGCGCAATGACTTTTTTAACTGCATTTTTAGAGGTTGCCGCTAATTAATTTATACATCAGCATTATGCAGATTATTCAATCTATTCAAAACCGGATTTACGAAATAAGGGGCGAAAGGGTAATGCTGGATAAGGATTTAGCAGACCTTTACGAAACGGAAACTAAGCGTTTAAAAGAAGCCGTGAATAGGAATATTAAACGTTTCCCCTCTGACTTTATGTTTCAACTTACGAAAGAAGAGTTTGAAGGTTTGAGGTTTCAAACTGAAACCTCAAAGAACGGCGATTCTTTGAGGACGCAAATTGCGACCTCAAAAGGCAGGGGTGGTTCACGGTATTTGCCATATGCCTTTACGGAACAGGGAGTAGCCATGCTTAGTGGCATATTAAACAGCGACAAAGCCATAAATATGAATATTGCCATAATGAGGACTTTTGTTGAGGTAAGAAAAGTTTTATTGAAGCAAAGCGACCTGAAAGTACAACTGAAAGAAATTCGGGATCGCCTGGGAGAACATGACGCTCAGCTAAACCAAATTTACGATGCAATGGAAAATCTTTTAGATGAAAAAGCAGCTGAAAGAAAATGGAATGACCGTGAAAGAGTAGGATTTAAGAACTCATCATAATCATCAAATGTTATAAAAGCAAAGAGGATCTCATGGGGCGTTTCGATGAGAACCCTCCTTCGTCGGGATGACAGGATCGAGGGTAAATAATTGCAGAAATGCTGAGTAAAAAAAGTAAAAGTAAAATTATTATCTTGATTGATAGTCGCTATTAATAATCCACACACCTGTCATCCCGACGAAGGAGGGATCTGAAAAATTACAAACTCAACCGGGCACTATTAATATAGAGAATCCTCATTCGCCTGCCTTCCTCAAGGCACGGCAGTCAAGTCGGAATGACAAGAGAAAGGGTAAGTTGTAGTTGTCCTGTTCAAAAAGTAGCCATTTAGTAAATACTCTTAAGTCATCCTTCTGGCAATTGTGAGGGAGAAGGACCCATTTTGAAATCATATAAACTATTCTCTAAAACATTTTTTTAGAAACCGGGTTTCTCATTTTTACAATATCACATCATTTTATGATTAATTCCTTAAATTCAATTGCATTTCATTTAAAAACCAATTGTTCTTTTGAATACTTGCCATTTTCATTTTCGGACCCAATAATAATGTTAAATTCATAAAAAATCCATCGGGACAAACCCAATTAAGAGTTGACTTTGTAGTTAAAATGTTTCATGTCGGAAGAAAAAAAACATAAATCCAAAGCGCCGGGCATCACCAGCATGCTCAGGCCCTACCGGACAATGATCATATTGCTCATTGTTTTTTCTCTGCTCAGCAATGGCATCAACCTCATTCTGCCAAGAATCATCGCCAGTGGTATTGATGCATACCCTAATCAATATGAACTAAAGAAGATATTAATCGAATTCGGAACTGCGGCACTCGTTATATTTATTTTCACTTACCTGCAAAGTATCATACAGACCAATACTGCTGAACGTGTGGCGCGGGATTTGAGATCCCGGCTTGCAGAGAAAATTTCTACACAGAGTTTTATGGCGGTGGAAAAAGCCAACCCCTCTAAACTACTCACCAACCTGACCGGTGATGTGGATTCTGTGAAGCTTTTCGTTTCCCAGGCCATTGTACAAATGAGTTCATCCATTGTCATTATTATTGGTGCCTGTTTCCTGCTTTTTTCCATCAACTGGCGACTTGCATTAGCCGTGGTGGCCATCATACCCATCATTGGGGTTGTATTCTATGGGTTCACCAAAAAAGTTGGCCCTATATTTAAGATGCGCGCCGGGGTAGTTGACAGGTTGAATAAAGTGATAAATGAAAGTATTCTGGGTTCCGCATTAATTCGTGTTCTCCACTCGCAGAAACCAGAGTATGAAAAATTCCACGCGGCGAGTGAACAGTCAAAGTCATTCAGTATGAGCATTCTCAAACTCTTTGCCTGGCTGATCCCCATCATTGTACTAACGGCAAGCCTGGCAAATATCATCATACTCCTGCTTGGTGGCCGCTTTGTGATCAATGATACCATGACCCTCGGCGATTTTTCTGCCTTTAGCGCATATCTCGCACTGCTGATCTTTCCCATTATACTGATCGGCTTCATGAGTAATGTGATTGCCCAATCTTCCGCCAGCTGGTCGCGGATTTATGAAGTGCTGGACCTGCCGGTTATGCCGGATGAAGGCACAATCAAAGATGTCCTGGAGGGCCATGTTCAACTGCATGATGTATCAGTAATATATGGTGAAAAAAATGTCCTGAAAGATGTGAGCTTTGAAGTGGAAAAAGGTTCCAGCCTGGCAATCATTGGCCCTACTGCCGCTGGAAAATCGCAATTACTATATCTGCTGAGTGGTCTAATAGATGCCAGTAAAGGAACCGTTGAATATGACAGGCGCCCCATTTCTGCATACAATAAAGAAAATTTTTATAAGCATGTAGGATTCGTTTTCCAGGACAGTATACTTTTTAATATGAGCATCCGCGAGAATATTGCCTTTAGTGATATTGTAACTGATGAATCACTGGCCAAAGCGATTGAGACAGCAGAGCTGAAAGATTTTATCGATTCACTTCCGGAGAAACTCAACACGATAGTATCGGAACGGGGTACCAGTCTGAGCGGCGGACAGAAACAACGGATCATGCTGGCGAGGGCACTTGCGGTAAATCCACGAATTCTGTTACTGGATGATTTTACCGCCCGTGTGGATACACAAACAGAGAGAAAGATCCTGGAGAATGTGCGCAGGAATTATCCCGGAATTACATTGATATCAGTGACACAGAAAATTGCATCGGCTGCTACTTTCGACCAGGTGATCCTGTTGATGGAGGGAGAACTAATAGCTTCCGGGAAACATAAGGACCTGATGATGACCAGCCCGGAGTATGTACAGATTGAACAGTCACAACAAAGCACACATGAATTACAGTCTCAATAACCAAACCGCGAAACCTGAAAAAACCTCCACACTGGTGGTTTTGCGAAAGCTCATGCTGTTGATCAGCGAAGAGCGGCGGAATGGAATTTTAGCACTGCTGGTCATTTTAACCAATTCCGTGCTGAACCTGCTGAGCCCTTATATTATCGGACGGACCATCGATACATATATTGTGCATAAAGACTATCAGGGTGTGTTGATCAATGCCGGTTTGTTATTAGTTATTGCTATTGTGGCTTTTGGAACAAGCTATGCACAAACAAGGCTGATGGGTGGTATCGGGCAGCGCATGCTTTTTAAACTGCGCAATACGGTGTTTAATAAATTGCTGGAACTGCCCCTTGCTTTTTTCAACCAGAACAAAACGGGCGACCTGATTTCACGGATCAATAATGATACAGAAAAGATCAACCTGTTTTTTTCGCAGTCGCTTATGCAGTTTATTGGAACTGTTGCCACGATGACAGGCGCGGGCATTTTTTTACTCTCTATCCATTTTCGGCTGGGCCTCTTCACGCTATTGCCGGCATTACTCATTTTGATTTTCACAAGAGCCAGTGCTGCCTGGATCAAAAAGAAAAATGCCACGAGTTTGCAAAGTACCGGTGGATTGAGTGCGGAGATACAGGAGAGCCTGGCCAATTTTAAAGTGATCATTGCCTTTAACCGTCGGGATTATTTCCGGAAGCGTTTCGAAGAGGCAAATGAAAATAACTACCGGGCCGCAAAACAGGCCGGCGTGGCAAATAATGTGTTCATCCCTGTGTATGGATTTTTTGCGAGTATGGCCCAGTTGATCGTGTTGACTGTAGGCATATATTTTATAGCAGAAGGATCTTTTACAATCGGGCTGCTTGTCAGTTACCTGGCATATGCGACGAATTTTTATAATCCACTTCGGCAGCTCGCTGCACTCTGGACCAACTTCCAACTGGCCATGGCCGGAGCAGACAGGATATCTCATATATTAAATATGGAAAACAATATGCAGGTGATTCACTATACTGGTCATTTGCAAAGCGATGCCCTGGCGGAATTCAGAAACGTGCATTTTGGATATGGAGACGGTGTTGAAATTTTACATCATGTGAACTTTACGCTGGAGAAAGGAAAGACCTATGCACTTGTAGGTCCAACAGGTGGTGGTAAAACAACAACGGCTTCCCTGCTGGCAAGACTATATGATCCGGTATCCGGGGAAGTGTTTTTCAATGGGCGTGATATTCGTAGTTACGAACCAGGGGAGCGGACAAAAAAAATTGGATTTATTTTACAGGAAC
>JAHEEX010000059.1 GCA_024640465.1 Sphingobacteriales bacterium
TTCTGTTGGGTTGGAACACCCTGATGATATCCTGGAAGATATCAGGCAAGCACTTATTTTATCATGAAATAATTGAATGCTGATATAACTCATTTTTTTATCGGTTAAATATCATAGATTGCCAGTAATAAATAAGCTACCTTTCTAGACATCCTGCAAGGGGTAATTTAATTTATTATGGTTACTAAAGATGAGATATTCAACCAGGTAATAAACAAATCATCTGATTTTGCTTTCAACCAGTCGGTTGCCAGGGTATTTGATGATATGGTAACGAGATCGGTGCCGTTTTATCCGGAAATGCAACGCATGATCGGTGAACTGGCGGGAGAACATTTCCAGGAAAATACAATGGTATATGACCTTGGGTGTTCCACTGGTGCAACATTGATCCATATGGATCATACTATTCCCGGTCACATTCCATTTGTAGGTATTGATGATTCTGAAGATATGCTGGAAAAGTGCAGGGCTAAGCTAACCCTGATGGAATTCAGCAGGCCTTTCAAACTCACTGTAGCGGATCTTAACAAGTCCGTTTCCATAGAAAATGCATCCGTTGTGGTGCTTTGTCTTACCCTTCAGTTTATACGCCCCATCCATCGTGAAAAATTATTAAGGTCAATTTATGAAGGTCTTGTTCCCGGCGGAGTGCTTATAGTGGTGGAAAAGATCCTGGCTGAGGATAGTTCATTTAATCGCGATTTCATTAAATACTATTACGACTATAAGCGCCGTAACCAATATAGCGAAATGGAAATTGCCCAAAAAAGAGAAGCGCTGGAAAATGTGTTGATACCGTATAAACTTAGTGAGAATATTGCCTTGTTGAAAGAATCCGGTTTCCGGACTACCGAAACTTTTTTTAAATGGTATAATTTCGCAGGCTTTATTGCAAAAAAATGAGGCATGATTAAATTAGGTAATTTTTTCTTTCAGTATAGAAACCTGTTATTTATTGTTCTCTATCTTTTATTATTCATCCCTTCGCCGAGGATTTTCACGCCCCAAAATTTTGGAGAACAATTCTGGTTATGGCCTGTAATTATTGGTTTAGTAATTACCATTTGCGGGCAATTAATACGTGGCGCAACAATAGGACTTGCCTATATCATCAGGGGTGGCAGGGATAAAAAAGTATATGCGGAAGAGTTAGTTACCAGTGGGATCTTCGCGCATTGTCGCAATCCTTTATATGTTGGAAATATCCTGATGCTGCTGGGTGTTGGTATTTTAGCCAACTCACTGATTTACCTGGTTATAGTGATGCCCGCATTCCTGTTCATATATCAGTGTATTGTACTTGCGGAAGAAAATTTCCTGCGCAGCAAATTTGGTCAGGCCTTTGATGAATATTGCTCCAGGGTAAACAGGTGGTTCCCTTCACTTTCCGGTTTAGCTACTACATTCAAAGGAATGACCTTTAATGCAAAGAGATGGTTATTAAAAGAATACAATACTCAATTCGTTTGGTTGACCGGTATTACCCTGATACTGCTAATGGGTTATCCTCAGATCACTGATGAAAATGTTCAGCTGCGAAATCTGTTATTGATGATCATCATCCCCCTCCTTGGTTTTGAATACTTATTTGTACGGTATTTGAAAAAATCCGGAAAATTGAAATCAGATTAGTGATCCTGCCTGTTACATTTTTTTTGGTAAATGTTAGAATTAGTACATTGCAGGATGCATTTGATTGTGACTTCACTGCGCCATGTATTTTCTACAAAATTTGATGAGCAACCAACTATTTTTCGTTCACCCGGAAGGATTAACATCATCGGTGAGCACACGGATTATAACGACGGTTTTGTGCTGCCGGCCGCTATTGATAAAGCGGTTTATATAGCCATAGCCCCGCGGAAGGATACTATTATTTCCTTATTTGCGGTTGCTTATAACAAATCGTTCGAAATAAACCTGGAAGACATTGCCATAACAAAAAGGGGCTGGCCAAATTATATCCTTGGCGTAGTTCATGAATTGCAACAAAGGGGGCATCTGCCAGGCGGTTTCAATATGGTGATAGATGCGGATCTTCCGGTTGGTGCCGGACTTTCTTCCAGCGCTGCAATAGAGTGCGCAGCAGTTTTTGCTTTGAATGAAATATTTTCAATGCAATTAAGCAAAATGGAAATGATTCATATCGCCCAAAAGGCCGAACATACTTTTGCAGGAGTAATGTGCGGAATCATGGATCAGTTTGCAAGTATGTTTGGTCGCAAAGGATTTGTAATGAAACTTGATTGCCGGTCTATGGAGTATGAATATGTTCCATTTGATACGATGGGTATGAAAATTCTGATGCTAAATACTAATGTCAAACATACGTTGGCATCCACGGAATATAATGTAAGGAGGGAGGAATGCCAGAAGGGCCTCTCCTGGGTACAGGAAAAATATCCTGAGGTTAAGGCATTGCGTGATGTAACTGAGCAAATGCTCAATGAAGATGTAAAGCCGAGAGATAAAGTAATCGATAGTCGTTGCCGGTTTATTGTTCAGGAAATTCAGCGACTTCAATTGGCATGCATCGATTTATTAAATAAGGACATGGAATCTGTTGGTAAAAAAATGCTGGCCACACATTCAGGCCTTCAGCATTTGTATGGCGTTAGTTGTAAAGAGCTTGATTATCTCGTTGATGCAGTCAAGGACCACCCTGGTGTACTGGGAGCAAGGATGATGGGTGGCGGTTTTGGCGGATGTACCATCAATCTTGTTAAAGAAAAGTATGTAGATGAAATTATTTCTTTGCTGGAAAAAAAGTATGAAGCAGATATGAAACTTCCCCTGACGGCCTTTACAGTTGAAATAGAAAATGGCACTGAGAAAATTCAATAACAGGAAATTAATTAATGGAAAATAGCGGCGTTAAGGCATTTCTATTTGATCTTAATGGAACAATGATCGATGATATGGAGTATCATATCATTGCATGGCATGATATCCTGAACGAATTAGGTGCCGGCATCAGTTACGAAAAAGCAAAAGCTGAATGTTACGGGAAGAACAATGAATTATTGGAAAGGATTTTTCCAGGGCGTTTTACGGAATTGGAGAAAACGCAAATGAGTTATGCCAAAGAAGAGAAATATCAAAGAGAGTTCAGGCCCAGGCTAAAATTATTAAACGGATTGGATTCATTTATACAAGAGGCCTGGCAGCAAAATATACTGATGGCCATTGGAACTGCTGCCATTCGTTTTAACATTGATTTTGTTTTGGACGGATTAAATATCAGGGATTATTTTTCAGCAATAGTTAGTGCAGATGATGTGCATTTTAGTAAACCCCTTCCGGAAACATATCTTAATTGCGCCAGTCAGCTAAGCGTTTCACCTAATGAATGCATTGTTTTTGAAGATACGCCCAAGGGGGTTGAATGCGCTTACCGTGCAGGTATGAGGGCTGTTGTGGTGAATACTATGCATGGGGAAGATGAATATCCCGGGTTTGACAATATAATCAGTTTTTCAAAGGACTTTACGGGTTTATCAGTAAAAGGTTTAACCGCTAAGAAATAAGGCGCAAAGAAAAAAGGCAGAATAGTAAATTAAATTTACCATCCTGCCTTTTGATTTTTTTATCTTTTTAATTAGAGATTGATTCGAATGCCTGCATTGATAAATAAAGACCTCGATTTGCCAATATCAATTTGAGAAACATCACTTTGAACGTTAGTCATTGACCATTCATAAGAAAGATCAAGGAATAATTTCCAAACATCAACACCCACACCGGCAAAAACACCAAAATTTGCTTTTTCAAAATCGTCTTTATCCAGGTCATCACCAACGCTTGTAAGGAAAAATCCGGAGAGACCGCCAAAACCTCTCAGGCTCAACATGGTTTTTTCATTTCCAATCAGATTAAGGCCTACTGCAACAGGCACCCTGATCCCGCTGATGGTTGTATTTTGGTCAGGTACACTAATTGAGCCGGTTGTTTGAAACTCGGTTGACTTTTGTGTGTAGAATAACCCCGGCTCTATATAAAACTTTTTACCAAAGGCAACACTTCCACCAATTTGCCATCCGGTTTTTGCTTTGAATTCTCCAACACCGGAAATGTCATTTGAAAAATCGGTAAAATTTAAACCTACCGTTGGTTTAATGGTTGTTTGTGCCGCCAGGATGGATACCGAAAACAACGCGAAAATGGAAAAAACGAGTGATTTCATAATCTTGATTTTGGTTTTTGATAAGTAAAATCTTTATAATATGTAAGCAAGCTCGGATTTGTTTTCTACAAATAATAAGAAAAATGATAATACCTTATTTTTTTGTTTTCAATGGTAAAGACCGCAATGGTAAATGGGTATTTAACCGTCAATAGAAATGCTACCCTTAGTAGTATACTAATTTAGTGAAGTTATAGTATCAAAATTTTCAAAAAAGTTAAAAAAATCTCAAAATCAAGGTTCTGTTTTTTCAAGAATGATCTGATAAACCGATTGAAAACTTCTAGTAATTCAAATGATTTATTCCACAACTTGTTCCAGGTTTCCATCTGGCCAATTGTTAATGCAGGTTAGGTAACTGCGAAATCATAAAATAAAAAAGCGACACATTTCTGTATCGCTTTCTAAGTTGCCCGACCTGGATTCGAACCAAGACAGTCAGAACCAAAATCTGATGTACTACCCTTATACTATCGGGCATCCTACCCTTACGGGGATGCAAAAATAGGGGTTTTAAAATATGACTCCAAATTCTAGATTATATTCCCACTAAAGCTGTTAATTAACTGCATGGTGGCAATTGACTCCCGACTTATGACTCCCGACTCTTGACTATCGACTAATGACTAATGACTCCCAACACTTACATTCCTTCCCTTTCCTTCAGTTCCCTGATCTTATCCAGCGCCCCTGCTACAACATCGCACATTATGGTATAAAGGGCGCCTTTTGTAGGGTTGGCATAGATATATTCCAGGGCCTCATTTTCATTGGCGATAGTGGTTGTCGGAACATCCGGTTTTACACTATGGATCCCTTCGAGCAGCAGGTTTATTATTTCATCTGCAGTTCGCCCCCGGAGGTTTTTATCACATCGGATGATGATCTCATCAAAATACCGGGCGGAAATAGCTCCTAGTTCCCGGATATCCTCATCCCTGCGGTCACCTGTGCCACTGATGACCCCTACATTATATGGATAACCAAGTTTACTTACAAAATCGCCCAACAGGTTCAATCCGTGGGGATTATGCGCAAAATCTGCCAGAAATGTGAAATCTTTAAAATGAAAGAAATTCAACCGCCCTGGAGTGAGCGTAGAGGAGGGAACAAAAGAAATTAGCGCCGCCCTGATATCTTCAATAGTAATATCCCTGTAGAGGTATGTTGCCAGTATTGCGGGAAGGCAATTATTGATATTATGCATGGCCTTACCTTCAAAAGTAATGGGGATGTCTTTTACATGCATAACCCTAATTTTCCAATTACCCTTAAGTATACTTACATAACCATTTTCAAATACTGCAGCCATACCGCCCTCTTCACAATGGGATTTGATCCGCGGGTTGTTTTCATCCATACTGAAAAGGGCAACTTTACAGGCAAGTCCTTCCTGCATTTTAAATACCAGGTCATCATCCGCATTTAATATGGCAAAACCATGGGGGAAAACAGTTTCCGGAACAACACTTTTAACCTTTGCCATCTGTTCTACAGAATTGATACCTCCCAGGCCGATATGGTCGGCGGCAACATTGGTTACTATGGCCACTTCACAGTTTTGAAAAGCCAGTCCCGACTTTAATATCCCCCCTCTGGCGCATTCCAGAACGGCAAAATCTACCGTTGGATCTTTAAGGACGAATTGAGCGGAAACCGGACCGGTACAATCGCCTTTCATCATCAGTTGGTTCTGGATATAAACACCATCAGAAGTGGTATAACCTACTTTTTTACCAGCCTGTTTGGCTATATGAGCTGTTAGTCTTGTAGTAGTAGTTTTTCCATTAGTGCCTGTAATGGCGATTATGGGTATACGTCCGGCGCTTCCCCTGGGGAAAAGCATGTCTACAACGGGTTCGGCCACATTCCGGGGAAGACCCTCCGCCGGGTCGATGTGCATCCTGAAACCCGGTGCAGCATTGACTTCCAGGATAGCGCCCCCATTTTCGCTTACGGGTGTACGTAAGTCGCTGGTCATTATGTCTATACCGCAGATATCCAGTCCGATGATCCGGGCAATTCTTTCGAACATGAAAATATTTGCCGGGTGTACTTCATCGGTAACATCGGAAGATGTTCCGCCGGTAGAAAGATTGGCAGTGGGTTTTAATAACACCCTTTCTCCTTTGGCAGGGATGGTATCCAGCGTGTAGCCGGCATCGTTAAGCATCTTCCATGTAAAATCATCCACTTTTATTTGTGTAAGCACTTTCTCATGGCCGTAACCGCGTCTTGGGTCTTTATTTGTTTCATCGATGAGCCATTGTAAGGAATTGACCCCATCACCCACTACGGAAGCAGGGGTCCTCAATGCGGCACAAATAAATTTATAATTGATCACCAGCGCCCTGAAATCATACCCGGTTATATAGCGTTCAACAATCAGGCTCCTGTTGTATTGTTTGGCCGCTTCAAAAGCTTTCTGCGCCTGGTCCCAATTGGTGATGTTGGTTGTATTTCCTTTTCCATGGTTTCCATCGATTGGTTTTATCACCAATGGGTAACCGAATTTTTCAATCGCTGCTTCTAATCCCTCGAGCGTGCGTATAACCGTACCCCTGGGCACGGGTATCTCAGCTGCTTCCAGGAGCATTTTGGTTTCTTCTTTATCGCAGGCAATATCCACTGCGATATTTGATGTGGTGCTGGCAATAGTGGCCCTGATCCTTTTTTGGTGTATACCATAACCCAGTTGAACCAGGCTTTGTTTATTGAGCCGGATGAAAGGGATATCCCTTTTTACAGCTTCATCTACGATGCAACCAGTGGAAGGCCCAAGCCGGGTATCTTCCCTTATTTCACGCAGTTTCTGAATGTCTTCCTGAAGTTGATATGTTTCGTTGTTGATCAATGCCTGTGCGATCCTCACCGCTGCCTTCGCTGCATATACACCGGCATCTTCTTCCATATAGCTGAACACTACAAAATATTCCCCTTCCTTGTTTCCGGTTCCCCTGGTGCGGCCAAAGCCACAATCCATTCCGGCCAGGGTCTGTAATTCCAGGGTTATATGTTCAATTACATGCCCCATCCAGGTACCCTCATCTACCCGCTGGAAAAAACCACCAGGTGTGCCAACGCTGCATCGGTGTTCATATAGTGATGGGAACATTTTTTCCAAACGGTCTCGGAATCCCGGGATAGTATTGGTAGGGTGATTTTCCAATTCCTCCAGGTCAAGGCGCATTTGAATGAGCTTTGGCCGGCGAATACTCCAGTAATTTGGCCCCTTTAAAACTTTAATGTCAATAATTTTCATGCATTTTATTTTATCATCCCCCGAAAAAAATCCCTGCTGGCCGTGATTTTGCTGATCACCAGCCGGATATCAATAGTTTTTCAATTTATTGAAAATTTCTTGCATACAATTCAATATCTGCATTTCCGTTATTTTTGCCGATAACCCATTGATATTCTACATGAAGCCCAAAGGAAAACTCATAGCTATTGGAGGTGCCGAAGACAAGGGCACTGACCTGGAGACTGGAGACATTCATCGGAGCAACCTGAATTTTTTTGAGTTGGCGATTCTGCGCAGGATCGTTGAGGAAACAGGTGGAACCAATGCCCGTATTGAAATTATCACAACGGCTTCCATGATACCATATGAAGTGGGAAATAATTACCTCGATGCATTTGGTAAGATCGGCTGTTCCCATGTAAATGTGATGCATATCCGGAATCGTGAAGATGCCACTAAGAAAACTTACCTGGATCGCATTAAAAAATGCGACGGGGTTATGTTTAGCGGAGGAAATCAAATGAGGCTCAGTACCATTTTTGGTGGCACTGAATTCCTGCAGATCATACATGACCGCTACAAAAATGATTCTTTTGTCATTGCCGGAACTTCAGCAGGTGCAATGGCCATGAGCGGAACGATGATCTACGAAGGAAACGCTACCAGGGCACACTTGAAGGGTGAGGTTAAAATCACCACCGGCCTTGGGTTTATGAATAATGTCATTTTCGATTCCCATTTTGAAAAGCGTGGCCGTTTTGGCCGGTTGGCACAGGCAGTTGCTACAAATCCTTCCTGTATTGGTATTGGGCTGGGTGAGGATACGGGTATGCTGGTCACCGAAGGAAACAAAATGGAAGCCATAGGTTCTGGTTTGGTGATCATCATCGACGGACACCTGATGCGTCACACTAATGTTGCCGATATCCCTGAAGGTAACCCCCTCAGTATTGAACACCTTATTGTACACTTCTGTGAAAAAGGTAATGGATACCTGGTTAAAGAAAGGAAGTTCCTGATGAAAATGGATGAAATGCAGTTAACCGCAAAGGATTAAATGTGTTAGGTTTCGCAAAGTATCTTTAAGTAAGAAATATTTTATTCAACAATAACGAGGTAATAATTCTTTTTTCCTTTTTGTACAAGGATATACTTAGCGGCCAGCAGCATTTTTTCATCAATTATTGAAGATACATCTCCAACTTTTTCCTTATTGATACTGAGGCCGCCGCCCTGAATGGTTTTTCTTGCTTCACCTTTGCTGGGGAATATCCCACTCTCTGCCAGAAAGCTGACGGTATCTATACCCGACATTAATGTTGATTTGTTGAAATGATAACGGGGTACACCTTCTAAAGATGACAGGAGTTCAGATTCGCTCAGGTCCTTAATGTTATCTGCAGCATTTCCACTGAATAATTTTTCAGTTGTTATCACTGCTGCTTCATATTCTGATTGACCATGCACAAATGATGTTACTTCTTTGGCCAGGTTTTTTTGCAGTAATCTTGATCCCGGATCTTTTCTGTGATCATGAATGAGTATTTCGATATCTGCTTTTGGTAAGAGTGTGAAAATTCTAATCCATTTTTCTGCATCCTCATCAGCTGCATTTAACCAAAACTGGTAGAACTGGTAGGGAGAAGTTTTTTGCGGATCGAGCCAGACGTTGCCTTTTTCTGTTTTTCCAAATTTGCCACCATCTGCTTTGGTTATCAGTGGGCAGGTAAATGCAAAAGCCTCGCCGCCGGCTTTTCGCCTGATTAATTCAGTTCCCGTTGTAATGTTCCCCCATTGGTCGCTTCCGCCCATCTGGACTTTACATCCTTTATGCTGGTATAGCCAGTAATAATCATAGCCCTGCATGAGTTGATAGGCAAATTCGGTGTAGCTGATCCCGGTATCTCCCTCGATCCTTTTTCTGACACTGTCTTTCGACATCATATAATTTACCGTAATATGTTTACCAACATCGCGAAGGAAATCAATGAATCCCAGGTTTTTAAACCAATCGAAATTATTTACCATTTCCGCCGCAGTTGGTTTACCTGATGTAAAATCCAGGTATTTTTCCAGCTGGTTGCGAATACCTGATAAATTTCTTTCAAGTGTTTCTTCATTAAGCAGGTTTCTTTCCTCACTTTTTCCGCTTGGATCGCCAACCATTCCGGTTGCGCCGCCAACAAGAGCAATGGGTTTATGACCAGCTCGTTGTAAATGCAATAATAAAAGAATGGGTACCAGGCTGCCTATATGCAAACTTTCGGCTGTTGGATCAAATCCAACATAACCGGTTGTCATTTCTTTGTTTAATTGTTCTGCCGTACCGGGCATGATATCCTGCAACATACCCCGCCATTGTAGCTCTTCTATCAGGTTCATTTTTACTGAATTTGCGCAAATGTATGACAGATTGACCTGTTACCCAATTACGGGCAATATTCTGAGCTATAAGGCGTTAGAGTAGATTGAATTTGTTGTAAGTGAAGGCCTTATGTAAGTGGCAGTTATTGTACATTTGCAGGCCAAAAGCAACATTTCTGTTATCCCTGAAATCTATAATAGCATTGCAGATCAGAAAATAAACCTGATGAACCGCACAAAAAGATGTTTTTTTTTATTCAGCCTTACACTTCTATGCGTTAACTCGTTTGCGCAATTCCGTAAATACTCAAATGAATTTTTGAATATTGGCGCCGGGGCTCGTGGTTTGGGAATGGGTGGTGCCCAGGTAGCTTCTGTGAATGACGGTACGGCCGGATATTGGAACCCTGCCGGCTTGGTCCAGGTTAAGGACTATCCCGTATTACATATCATGCATGCTGAGTATTTTGCCGGAATCGGTAAATATGATTATGTGAGCCTGGCCGTGCCCGTTAGCGATAAAAAAAGAACCCTTGGCTTTTCTTTTCTTCGATTCGCTGTTGACGATATACCCAATACGCTATTTCTCGTAGAGCCTGATGGCACGATCAACTATAATAACGTCCGATCATTTTCTTCTGCGGATTATGCTTTCCTGTTTTCATATTCCCAGCAACTTTTGCAAACAGATGAGAAGTCTATCAGTTTTGGCGCAAATGCAAAAGTAATTCATCGCAGTGTGGGCAGTTTTGCCAAGGCCTGGGGCTTTGGCATCGACGCTGGTATACAGATGAGGTTTAAGAAATGGAAATTTGGCGCTTCTGTTCGTGATCTTACTACTACATTCAATGCCTGGAATTTCAATTTCACAGAGAAAGAAAAAGAAGTACTATACCTCACTAATAATGATATTCCGGTAAAATCTACGGAGATGACTGCACCGCGACTGATTGTTGGTGCAGCGTATGATATCCCTTTAAGTAAAAAGTTCAACTTACTGGCTGAGGCCAATATGGATATCACGTTCGATGGAAAAAGAAATGTTGTATTTAGTGCAGACCCGGTAAGTATAGATCCACGGATAGGACTTGAACTTGGATATAAAGATTTGTTTTTTGTCCGCGGCGGCATTTATAATTTCCAGCAGGCATTGCAGGATGGCGACACCCTAAATCAGAAAAAAGTTTGGATATACCAACCGAGCCTTGGAGTTGGCTTTAAGCTTAAGGCACTTAGCGTGGATTACGCTTTTACCAACCTGGCCAATCAATCTAATCCGTTATATACCCATATTTTTTCTTTACGGCTTAACCTGATAAAGAAGAAGAAAGAAAACTAATTGAGAAACACATAACCCGGTCATGATGAAAAAAGTTTTAACCATATTGTGTTTGATATTGGGCCTTGTTGCTAAGGCGCAATATAACAATGAATGGATTGATTATAATAAGACCTATTTTAAATTTAAGGTAGGATCAACCGGTTTGTATAGAATACCTCAGTCTGTATTACAATCTGCCGGAATTGGATCTAATCCCGCAGAAAATTTCCAGCTTTGGCGCAACGGTGAACAGGTGCCTTTATATACTTCTGTTCCTTCCGGCATATTGGGGGCTACAGATTTTATTGAGTTTTATGGGATTATGAATGATGGAAAAAAGGATACAAAATTGTATACCAGCCCCTCCATTCAACTTGCAGATAATTGGAGTTTACAAACGGATACAGCAGCCTTTTTTCTAACGGTCAATCCCGGTGGAAATAACAAGAGATTTGTTAATGACAATAATAATGTTGCAGGGAATTCATTGCCGGCAGAAGCATATTTTATGCATACGCTTACAATGGCTTATAAGACAAAATTAAATCCCGGACTTGCTGCTATTGTTGGTGAATATATTTATTCATCTTCATACGATTTAGGTGAAGGATGGACTTCAAGAGATATTACACGTGCAACACCGCTAATAGAGAATTTATCCAACCTGAATGCTGTAAATTCAGGCCCCCCGGTAAGTTTCAAGATTTCCGCATCGGGAAACGCATTATCATCCAGAAAAGTTGATGTTTTTGTGAATGGTTCCCAGATACTGAGTCAGCAAATGAATTTTTTCAGTGGAGGGCAATATACTACCAGTTTTACACCAACACTTTTAGGGAATGTGATTGATTCAATCAGGATTTCCAATAATGTTGTTAGCACAACAGACAGAATTGTTGTACATAAATTTGAGATGACTTATCCCCGGTCATTTAATTTTGGTGGTGCAACACAATTTGAATTTAGTTTGCCAGCTTCTGCTTCCGGGAATTATCTTGAAATAACCAATTTTAATAATGCTGGAAAAGTTCCCATTCTGTTTGATCTTACAAATGGTAGAAGATATGCCGGAGATATTGCTGTTGCCGGATTGATAAGATTTGCACTTCCTGCAGCAGGTGACCGTAATTTTGTATTATTAAGCACTGATGCAAGTGTTGTAAAAACCATTAATACCCTTCAGGTAAAGAACTTTATTGATTTCAGTAATACACAGGCCCAGTCAGATTACCTGATCATTTCCAATCCACGATTATATAACGGACCTTCAGGGAATCCTGTTGAGTCATACAGGGCATATAGAAGTTCTGCGGCTGGCGGAAGTTATAATGCAAAAATTTATGAAATTGATCAGCTTATTGATCAATTTGCTTTTGGTATAAAATCCCATCCTTTATCTGTCAAGAATTTTCTAAGTTATGCCAGGGCTACTTTTGTCCAAAAACCCAAATTTGTTTTCTTGATCGGAAAAGGACTGACCTATGATCAGTTCAGGAACAATGAATCAAGGCCAACGACAGAGAATATTGCTTTAGTCCCAACATTTGGCCTGCCAGGTTCTGATAATATTCTTGGTTCTGATGGTTATGATCCTATTGCTGAAACACCGATTGGAAGATTATCTGTAGTATTACCCCAGGAGGTGGATAATTACCTTGAAAAAGTTAAGGAGCACGACCTGGCTATCAAAGGCGGAGGTCAAACCTTAAAAGACAGGGCCTGGATGAAAAATGTGGTCCACGCGATTGGCGGAAGTGATCCATATCTGCAGGCCGTAATTTTTGGATATATGAATGCGGCCCGGGATATCCTGCAAGACACTTTGTTTGGTGGTAATGTAAAAAGTTTCAGTAAAAATTCCGCATTTTCAGTGCAGCAACTTACCTCTGCCGAATTACAGAATATGTTTGCAGAAGGTATAAATATCCTTACTTATTTCGGGCACTCTTCTGCAAATACCCTGGAATTTAACCTGGATGATCCAAGCGCCTATAACAATCAGGGCAAGTATCCAATGTTCATAATAAATGGGTGTAATGCCGGTAATTTATTCCTATATGATACTACAAGATTTTCGTCCAGTAACCAGACTTTGTCTGAGAAATATTTACTGGCAAAGCAAAAGGGTAGTATTGGATTCATAGCAAGTACACATTACGGGATAGTTAACTACCTGAATATTTTTGTCAACAGCCTGTATTTTTCCATTGCAGGGAATTCATATGATAAACCAATCGGTGCAGTTCAGATAAGTGCATTAACCAGGATGCAGGAAATAACCGGTACTTCTGATTATTATGGAAAATTGCATGCAGAACAAATTACGCTGCATGGGGATCCGGCTGTTTCCATGTACCCGCATCAATTACCTGATTATGTAGTAGAAGATCCGCAAATCAAAATTATTCCTTCGTTTGTATCAGTTGCAGATGCTTCATTTGATATTGATGCAAGGGTCTTTAATATCGGCAGGGCATTGAATGATTCAATAGTCCTTCATGTTCAACGTCAATTACCGGATGGTTCAATTGTTGATCTCTATAATGAAAAGATTCCTGCAATTAAATATGTTGATTCTCTCAAATTAACTGTGCCTATCAATCCACTAACTGATAAAGGAGAAAATAAGATTATTGTTACCATTGATCCGGGAAACTTGTTAACGGAGATATCTGAGAATAATAATACCATTACTAAATCGGTAATCATCATAGAAGATGAGGTAAGGCCAATTTCACCTTATAATTTTGCTATCGTAAATAATCCAAGTATAACATTTTATGCATCTGCAGCCAATCCATTAAGCGGCAATAAAAATTATGTAATTGAGGTAGATACAACAGAGCTCTATAATTCAACGTTCAAAAAATCCCAAACAATTTCTGCAACAGGGGGGTTACTTCAATTCAATATACCAGGACTAACCCTACAGGACAGCACCGTTTATTACTGGAGAACCGCACCGGTACCCGCTACAGGGAATACACCTATATGGAATAATTCATCTTTTGTTTATCTCAGTAATAGCACCCAGGGATATAATCAGTCGCATTATTATCAGTTTAAAAAATCCACTAATTATGATATTACCCTTGATCCGGACAGGAATTTAAGGTTCAGCAAATACCCTTTGCCTGTAAGGGTATTAACCGGACTGTATCCGCTATATCAGGGAGATAAGATTCGTGTTTTTGTAAATGATGTCCTTACCGGGTCGTTTGGTTGTAAGCAGGGATCTTTGCAATTACTCATTTATGATAGTATAACGCTGAAAGCACTGCCCAATACACTTCAATCTAACGGACAGGGCAGGTTTGGCAGTTGGCCGCCTTGTATATTCAATCGTAACTCTTTTGAATTTCCATATGATGATGTTAACTACAGGAAGAACCTGATGGAATTACTTGACAGTTTGCCCAATGGCTATTATGTAAGCATAACTAATTTCGGTTCGCTTACAAATACAAGTTTTATTAGTGATTGGCAGAAGGACACTTTAATATATGGTAGCGGAAAGTCTTTATATCATTCACTTTTAAA
Organism: Sphingobacteriales bacterium; assembly: GCA_024640465.1. Classification (GTDB taxonomy): domain Bacteria; phylum Bacteroidota; class Bacteroidia; order Chitinophagales; family Chitinophagaceae; genus Pollutibacter. The sequence continues at coordinate 14,656 of JAHEEX010000059.1, forward strand.
GTATGGACTAACAGAAATAGATCGATTTACATCCAATCTGCCTTTCATTTTCTTATACCATAAAGGGTCAGTTGATTTTCCCATTTACCAATTCATGGGGGCACGTACGGATGATTATTTTGATAAAACTTTTGATTTATCTGCGTTAAAAGACAGGGGCAGGATTGAGTCTCCCTGGTTTGGCCCTGCGATAAAATGGAACGATTTTCACTGGAGGGGCAGGAATTTGGAAGTTCAGCCTGATGTTGTGTCTATGGACCTTTATGGAAAGGATTTTAATGGTAATGAGCATTTCATAAGGACGATCGTACCTTCTATTGATACATCCCTTTCTTTTGTTGATCCAAAGCTCTACCCATATTTGAAATTGGTCATGAATAATAAAGATACACTTGGGTATACGCCGCATCAGCTACGATACTGGAGAATAAATGGAGACCTGCCGCCGGAAGGCACCATCGCGCCTAACATTAAACTAACAGCGAAGGATACCCTGGAAATAGGGGAGCCTTATAAATTTGAACTTGCATTCAAGAATATAAGTTCAACAGCATTCGATAGTATTAAAGTAAATATGGTAGTAACAGACCGTAATAATGTTCCGAAAACATTAACGCTTCCTAAAAAGAAACCTGTTCAGGCAGGGGACACAACCATTATATCATATACCATTGATACAAAAGATTATGTAGGGGCCAATACACTATTTGTAAATGTTAACCCTGATTACGATCAGCCGGAACAGTACCTGTTTAATAACTTCCTGTACAGGAACTTTTATGTAAGGCCGGATAATTATGACCCGACTTTAGATGTAACATTCAACGGTGTCAGGATTTTGAACCGGGATATAGTTTCTGCAAAGCCACATATATTGGTAAAGCTCAAGGATAATAACAGGTTCATGGAACTGAATGATACTTCTTTGATGAAAGTCAGGGTGAGATTACCTTCAGGTGAACTGAAAACATACCGGTTCGATAATGATACCCTTAAATTTACGCCGGCTAACACTGCATCAGGCGGGGATAATACAGCCACTATTGATTTTAATCCGGCCTTCCTGGAAGATGGAGAATACGAATTAATTGTAAGTGGAAAGGACAGGAGTGGCAATGAATCCGGACAATTGGATTATAAAGTGATTTTTACGATCATCAATAAACCAATGATCTCTAATTTGCTGAATTATCCAAATCCTTTTACAACTTCAACTGCTTTTGTTTTCACCGTAACAGGTAGTGAAGTGCCGCAGAATCTGCGTATTCAAATACTTACCATTACGGGCAAGGTTGTCAGGGAAATTACCAAAGAAGAACTGGGTCCCATTCATATCGGCAGAAATATAACCGAATATAAATGGGATGGAACAGATCAGTATGGTCAGAAACTGGCCAACGGTGTATACTTATATCGTTTCATTACTAACCTGAATGGTAAGTCTTTGGAAAAATACAAGCAATCTGGAGACAATACAGATAAGTATTTTAATAATGGCTATGGTAAGATGTACCTGATGAGATAGATGGACAAAAACAGCCTTAGTCGTTAGTCGGGAGTCGGGAGTCGTGAGTCAACAGCCGAAGGCTGGAGTCGTTAGTCGGGAGTCGGGAGTCAACAGCCGAAGACAGGAGTCGTTAGTCGGGAGTCGTGAGTCAACAGCCGAAGACATACTCTCAGTTTAATATTGCTGTTTGCTATTCATGAGGGCTGTTTTTGGCTACTGTTGACTGGCTACTGTTGACTGGCTACTGTTGACTGGCTACTGTTGACTGGCTACTGTTGGCTGTAGATTGTCAACTGTAAACAGTCAACTATCTACCTCCTGCTTCCGCTCAATATATTTCCCAATCATGTCAAATTCAAGATTGACGATATATCCTGGAAATACATCCTGAATATTAGTATGCTCATAGGTATATGGAATGATAGCCACAGAAAGTGCATTTTTGGCTACCTGGAATGCAGTTAAACTGATGCCATTTATACAGATTGAACCCTTTTCAATTACAAGTGCAGCAAAATGATCCGGAAATGAAAACCGGTAAAGCCAGCTCCCTTCTTTATTTTCTACCGAAATACAAGTTCCGGTTGCATCCACATGGCCTTGAACAAGGTGCCCGTCAAGTCTGCCACCGAGTACCATGGCTCTTTCCAGGTTAACTTTTTTCCCTGGTTTCCAGTTGCCAAGGCTTGTTTTTTGCAGGGTTTCCTGCACTGCGGTGACTTTATGTACATTTCCGTCAAGGGCTTCGATGGTAAGGCAAACTCCGTCATGGGCAAGGCTTTGATCAACTTTTAAAGCGGGAGTCAGCTCAGAAGATATCCAAAAACTGATATTGGAGCCATTCACCTCTTTTTTTTCAACGATTCCGGTGGTTTCAACTATGCCTGTAAACATATAAAAGTCAAATTTTACCCAAGTTCGGGCATGTTAATGAATTTTTTCTCCTCTTTTTGGTAAAATGAACAGATGTATTATCTTTGCAGTCCTCAAAAACAGTAAAGGGGGTATATAATATGTTAATTATCGATTCAAAAGATTGTGAAAACATCGACAAAGCGTTAAAGAAGTACAAGAAGAAATTTGAAAAAGCCAAGATTCTTCTTCAGTTAAGGGAGCGCCAGTCGTTCAAGAAGCCTTCTATCAAACGCCGTGGTGAAGTACTTAAAGCTATCTATAAGCAAAAGTTGAACGCAGGTACATTGGATGCCTGATTCCTTTTTCTAAAATAACTCAGGTAGTCATAAGGTTTATTAACTTTATGACTACTTTTTTTATGCCCATACCTCAATTCAACTTCCTGTTACCATTCATTGATTATCTCCGTTTCGAAAAGAGGTATTCGGCCCATACAGTCAAAGCCTATTCAGACGACCTGACCCAGTTTTTTAGTTATTTCTCCACTCAATATGAACTCACTGACCCTGAGGCTGTAACAACATCAATTATCAGGAGCTGGATGGCGAGCCTTGCTGAAAAGCAAAT
>JAHEEX010000003.1 GCA_024640465.1 Sphingobacteriales bacterium
GATGGGGGAAATCCCAGGAGGCAAATAATAGTCAGTGCCTTCTTTGCTGGTTATGGCGGCCCGGTATAGCCTGGTGAAGTTTTGATGAAACCGATTTGCACCCCATTCACTGGCTACAAATTCTGCAATCAGTAAAAATACCGCGATCCCAATTGCCAAACCGGCAATATTGATCGCAGAGAAAACTTTATTCCTGGCTAAGCTTCTTTGAATTGATCTGATCTGATTCATGCTATCGGTTTTAATCTTTGCGTACAATTTAACTTAGCGGTTAGGCTTTGATAATTAAAAACAAATGCGATGCCTATTTATAAATCAATGAAAATCAATACATTAACTTCAAAGAAAATTTTGAATTGTCCGCTTTTGATACAACAGGTGTACGCTTTGGAGCAAGATTTTAAGGATTTGATGGATTGGCAGGATAGATTATTTGGATTTTCAAAAATGCGATTGGTTGTACGACTCCCGATACTGTCTTTTACTTCGCAGTTCGCACCTCATACCTCGCACTTCCTTTACTCTGTTCTTAAAGACTTCACCGGATTAACCAATGCAGCTTTTATAGATTGAAAGCTGATCGTCAGTAAAGCAACCAGCAAAACCATTCCGGCTGCTGCTCCAAATATCCACCAGCTGATTTCAATTCGATATACATACTGTTGTAACCAGTTATTCATTAAATAGAAAGCAACCGGAATGGCAAGTATTATGGCCAGTGCAATAGGGTAGAGAAAGTTTTTAGAAACCATCGACACAATATCAATAACAGAAGCACCCAGTACTTTACGTATACCAATTTCTTTTGTTTTTCTTTCAACTGTAAATGCAGTCAGTCCAAGTAAACCCAGGCATGAAATAAAAATGGCAACGAATGCAAACCAGTTAACCAGAGCCCCGGTCTGGCTTTCACTTTTATACAGTCGTTCATATTCTTTATCCTGGAAATTATAATCGAATATGAAGCCCGGAGCCATTTTTGCATAAACAGATTCGAGTCCTTTGATACTTTGCTGAATATTATCTCCCTTTAACCTGGCATAATACAGCCATGTCCATTCTGGCTTGCAATTAATAATTACCGGTGCGATCGGGTTATGCAATGATTCAAAATGAAAATCTTTAACTACTCCAATGATGGTACCCTTTCCGGAAAACGATTCTATTTGCTGGCCCACCGGATTTTTTAACCCCATTCTTTTTACCGCTTCTTCATTCAGAATGAAAGAAGTGGTATCGCTGGCGATCTCTTTTGAGAAACCCCTTCCTTCTTTAAGTTGTATGCCCATGGTTTGAAGGATATCATGATCACTGGTTATGAAACTGAAAAAAATTTCTTCACCCTGGGGTTTCCCTGGCCAGTTAACGTTTGTGCCTCGATTGTTGGGCATGGTAAATGTCATGGATGCTCTTGATACATTGCTTACTCCTGGTACTTTAAGGAATTCTTGTATGGCGAGGTCGTTTTTGGGTAAGTCTATATTATTGGGAAACCAGACGAGGTTCTCTTTTTCGTAGCCCAGGTTTTTATTATTGATGTATTTGATTTGTTGTGATACGACGATGGTGCCAATGATCAGCAGTACAGAAACGGTGAACTGTGTAACCACCAGGAATTTTCTGATCCAGGCTGTATTGGCCGTACCTGTGCCGATGGATGATTTTAATACTTTGATAGGTTTAAAAGCAGCAAGGATCCAGGAAGGGTAACTTCCTGCCAGTAAACCTGTGAACAGTATGATACCCGTGGAGATGGCGATATTCTTTGGATCTGTATATTCAATGACGATCTTACGGTTAAGCATTTGATTGAATGAAGGCAGCACTAGCGTTACTATTAACAGCGCCAGCATGCCTGCCAATAAAGAGAGCATCACAGATTCGCTCATGAATTGCCCAATCAGTGATTTTTTTCCAGCGCCCAATACTTTCCTAACGCCAACTTCCTTTGCCCTTCGGGTAGCCCCTGCCGTAGACAGGTTCATAAAATTGATGCAGGCGAGGAGCAGGATGAAAAAAGCAATCATGGAAAATAGTTTCACATATTTTATGCGTCCTCCTCCGGCATAAATCCCATTTTTGAAGTCAAACCTCAGGTACCAGTCTTTCAGTTCCCAGAGGAATAATGTTGTATTGGCCTGTTGGTCTGTGTATTTATCCATGAAATTTTTTATCGCCATATTCATGGATGCCATATTCACACCAGGTTTTATTTTGACATAGGTCCGCATATTATTGCTGGTCCAGTTTTCCACTCCACCCATTGCCTGTTCAAAATAATCTTTCACCGGCATGAGGTAATCAAAAGTCAAAGTTGCATTTGAGGGGATGTCTTTGAATATGCCTTCAATAATATAAGGTGTGGTACGTTCCACTAAAATTTCTTTGCCAATGGGGTTCTCATTGCCAAAATATTTTTTAGCCAGTGTTTCAGAAAGTAAGATGGTATGCGGTTTTTTCAGTACTTCAGCTTTGTTTCCGGCGGTTAAAGGGATCGTGAAAATATTCAGGAAGTCGTGATCAACATACAGCCCGTATTCCGTAAATCTTTTTTCTTCTTTTGACAGCAGGCGAACATCTCCCCAGGAGCTGCGGGAAGCATATTCTATGCCTGGCAGATCTTTTATAAGCGTTGGTGCCAGTAGGGAAGGAACAGCAGGGTAACTCGCCATCTCATTATTGGTGAATTTTTTATTTATCATCAATGCAGCTATGCGGTCCTTATCCTCATGGAAATTATTATAGCTTAACTCATTTCCTATCCAAAGCATTATCAGAAGAAATACTGACAAACCTATCGCTAGTCCTGAAATATTAATGAAACTAAAAAGGTTGTTTTTTTTCAGGTTTCTGAATGCTATAATAAAAAAATATTTTTTCATATTCTTAGCTTACTTTGTTTCTTAGCGGTTAATTTATTCCGTTCTCAAACTTTTCACAGGGTTGGCCACAGCTGCTTTGATTGCCTGGAAACTGACCGTAAATAGTGCAATCAGTATAGCAGCGGCGCCAGCTACTGCAAATACCCACCAACTCATGTTAATCCTGTATGCAAAATCCTGCAGCCAGTTTTTAACAACAAACCAGGAAATGGCCCAGGCAATAATTATTGATATGCCAACCAGTTTGATGAAACTACCAGATAGTAATGCAGCCAGATTAAATACACCTGCTCCCAATACTTTTCGTATGCCTACTTCTTTAGTTCTTTTTTCTGCCGCATAAGATGCCAGTCCGAATAAACCAAGACAGGCAATAATGATAGCTAATGCAGCCAAATAACCAATGATCTTACTAACCTGGTTATCCGCCCGATACAGTTCTTCAAAGTGTTCATCCAGAAATTTGTATTCAAATGGAATATCTGGAACAAGTGTTGCCCAATTTTCCTCCATGTATTTAATGGCTTCTTTAGATTTAGCACCATTTATTTTTACCGACATTTCGCTATATCCCCATTCTTTCTGATTAAAAATTAGCAAGGTTTCAATTTTATGATGCAAAGAGTTGAAATTAAAATCCTTGGCCACACCGATGATTTTACCAGAGGAATCCATCCCGCTAAAGCCAAACATTTTTCCAAGTAAAGTTTCATAGGATGCTTTGGGATCATCTTTTAATAGCTCTTTCGCCAGCGCTTCATTGATAATATAGGTACTGGCATTTTCTGATGGTTCACCGGTAAAGTTTTTCCCGGCTATAAGTTTAATGTCATACAGATTAAGAAAGTCGTGATCAACGATAACCTGAGAAGATGTCAAGTCCCTTGCAGGTCCGTTTCCATGATAGGTTATGCCACCTTGATGAAGGTTATTGCCTAAACGCTGCTGTGAAGCGGTAACACTTTTTATAAGTGTATTTTTTAATAAAGATTGTTTAATGGCTTCATAATTTTTATTGGCTGTATTATTCAAGGGAATAACAACGATCTGCTCCTTGTTAAATCCAGGATCTTTATCCTGCATAAAACGTAATTGCCTTACTGCAAAGATGGTAGATACAATGAGGAATACTGCGCCGGTAAATTGCGTTACCACCAGCATATTTCTGAAGTTAAATTTATTAGGACCTGATTGAACTGAACCTTTTAAAACAGCAACCGGATTGAAGGATGATAAATAAGCAGCAGGGTATAGTCCGGCAATAAGACCAACCAGAACAGCACCCCCAAGTAGTAATAGGAGTAATAACGGATTGGTGAAAATGGGAAGACTTAATTCCCGCTCACTTAGAGACGATACGGCAGGTAAAACAAGAATTGCCAATCCAATTGCCAACAGAAGCGCCATGAGGGCTATCATAATTGATTCAACCAGGAATTGGATGCCCAGCTCTCCTCTTCTGGCGCCTACTGATTTTCTGACACCTACTTCTTTTGCCCTGCCTGCAGAACGGGCGGTTGATAAATTCATGAAATTGATACAGGCAATGATCAATACAATTAATCCTATGATGGAAAATATATACACATGTTTCTTGTCAAATTTTTGATAATTGATATAGTCGTGGGTGATATTAGAAGAATTGGCATGAACGTCTTTGAGTGGTTGCAGGAAAAGCTCATAATGTTTCCAGCCATCACTTTCCATATGGCGTTTCAAGTAGGCAGGAAACTTTTTCTCCATGGAAGCTATATTTGCATGCTCATCTATTTCAAGGTAGGTAGTCAGCCAGTTACCTCCCCAGTTCTCCATCATCTGCGGATCAGAAATTGTGCTGAACGAATAAAGTCCGTCGAATTGCATGTGTGAATTGGCCGGGACGTTTTTCAATATGCCCGTAATGGTAAAGGGAATGGTATCTGAGCCATATTTAACCACTGTTTTACCCATTGGGTCTTCTTTGCCAAAAAGTTTTAATGCACTTTCTTCTGTAAGTAATAAACTATTGGGTTTTTGTAATACTGTTTTTCGATTTCCCTTTAATAATGGGAACTCAAACATTTCCAGGAAAGTAGAATCCACATAAAATACAGCAGGCAATATGATGCGTTTCTCACCTAATCTCATATTCACTTTCTCACTTTGCCTGACACGAGTGAAATTTTTTATTTCCGGAAATTCATTTTTTAATGTAGTTGCCATGGGGTACATGGAAAGTGCCACATTTTGTGGTTCAACCATGCCTTCAAATTTCTGTACTTCATCCAGTCGGTAAATATTTTTTGTGTGGATGCCATCAAAACTTTTCTCGTAATATACAAATACCATGATGATGATACAGGCCGCTATTCCAATTGCCAATCCAATGATATTGATTGCTGAAAAAACTTTGTTTTTCCAGATGTTACGCCAGGCAGTTTTGAAATAATTTTGGAGCATGATTCTGAGGATTTAATGTGAGCAGGATTCCTAGGATTTGATGGATTGGCAGGATGGATTATTGGGATTTTATAGGATTCTTTGTTTGGTGTATTGGCTGTTTCATTTTCGATTTTCGACTTTCCACTTTCGATTTTCTTCTATTCCGTTCTCAAACTCTTCACCGGATTTGCCACGGCTGCTTTGATTGCCTGGAAACTGATGGTGATCATGGCGATTAAAATCGCTATGAATGCGGCTACGATAAATACCCACCATTGGATATCGATGCGGTAGGCGAAATTTTGCAGCCATGTATACATGGCCCATCCCGCAATCGGAAAGGCAATCAGTGAAGCGATAACAATAAGTTTAAGAAAGTCTTTCGATAACATTTGAGTTATATTGGCCACAGATGCTCCCAATACTTTTCTGATCCCGATTTCTTTCACCCGCTGCTCTGATGCATAGGTAGCCAATCCAAATAAGCCCATAGATGCTACGATGATGGCAAGAATGGCAAATCCCAGGGCCAGTTTACCCATCCTTTGCTCTGCGCGATACATGCTGTTGAACGAGTCGTCGAGGAATCGGTAACTGAAAGGCAAACCCGGCGCCATTTTTTTCCAGGTGGATTCAACTCCTGCAACCAGGCTTTTTATATCATTTGTTTTTATTTTGAAAATTCCGGAACCGATACTTTTATCCAGTCGGAAACAAAGTGGCCCCACATTTTGCCTTAATGATTCAAAATGAAAATTTTTAACCACACCTATAATCTTAAGGGGTACTATTTTGTTTCCATCATCTGATATGTATATATCCTTTCCAATTGGATCAGCATAACCCAAAAGTCCGGCACAGGTTTCATTGATTATAATGGCGGTTGAATCAGTTCCAAATTCTTTTGAGAAGTTTCTTCCTTTCACCAGTTCCATTCCCAGTGTTGCCAGGTACTGTTCATCTATTCGCCAGGTTTGCATGTTCAGGCCGCTATTTATATCCATCACCGCATCTTTGGAATACGTATTATCAGAGCGTGATGAATTTGATACGGGCAGATAACTACTCATGGTAGCGTTGCTGACACCGGATAATTTACTGATCTCTTCTTTAAAAGGACCGGCCTGTTGCCCCAATGCATAGGTATTATCCACTATGAGAACCTGTTCTTTATTGAAACCAAGTTTACGGTTTTGTATAAAACTGAGTTGGTTATAAACAACAATGGTTGAGATTATGAGGATGATGGTGGTTGCAAATTGAATCACAACTAACGTACTTCTCAGCCTGCTTTTTTTGAATCCTGATGCCAGTTTTCCTTTGAGTACTGTAATCGGTTGAAAGGAGGATAAATAGAGTGCAGGGTAACTGCCAGCCAATAGACCAACAAGCAATGGAATCAGGATGAGAAAGGGCAGAAAACGGGCGCTGAAAAGATTTGAAAACTGAAGTGTTTTTGAAGCAACATCATTGAAGAAGGGCAAAATCAACAAAGTGATACCCAAAGCTATGAACAATGCAATGAATGATACCAATGTGGATTCGGTAAGGAATTGCCAGATAAGGGTTTTTCTTTCGGTTCCCAATACTTTACGAATACCTACTTCCTTGGCCCTGTTTGCAGAACGGGCTGTGGAAAGATTCATGAAATTGATGCAGGCAATCAATAAAATAAATAAGGCAACGGCTGAAAAAATGTACACGTTTTGAATATCGCCATTGGGTGATAATTCAGGAAAACGATCAGAATAGAGATGGATCTTTGTCATAGGCATGAGCCGATATTCCAGTCGATTGCCGCTTTTTTCAAATTCATCCATGGTCTTGATCTGCATGAATGCCTGTGCCTGTGGTAACACATACTTAGAAAGAATTGCAGGAAAGAATTTATTGATAACAGCAGGGTCAGTACCTTTTTGTAATACAATATAGGTGGTGAAATTATGGCTGAGATAATTGCCAAACTGGTAGTCTACATTATCCATGGACAGTAGGATGTCGAAAATAAAATGGGAGTTAGACGGCATATCTTTCATGACAGCCGTAATTTTAAAAGCATTTTTATCACTGGTTACAATGAGCTTTCCCACTACATCTGTAGTACCGAAATATTTTTTTGCGCCAGTCTCAGATATCACCGCTGTATTAGGATCATTAAGTGCTGTTTTGGGATTACCGGAAATCAGATCAAAACTAAATACATCGAAAAAAGTTGAATCAACATAAGCAATGCGCGGTTCATTGATAAACTCATTTCCTTTTTTGATAAGTTTAGACCCCTCAGAAGCATAAATCCGGGTGAATTGTTCAACCTGGGGGTAATCTCTTTTTAATGTTGCACCCATGGGATCGGAGCTTACGCAAAGTTTCATATCCGTTCCGCCAAATTTTATATCCGAATCCACCCGGTAGATCCTCTCTGCCTTTTCATGGAATTTATCATAACTCAGTTCATCCCAAACATATAATACAATCAGGAGACAAGTGGCTAGTCCTGCAGCCAGTCCAAAAATATTAATGGCAGTGTACCCTTTGTTTTTCCAAAGATTCCGGAAGGCGATTTTAAAATAATTCTTGAACATTGAGCAGAATTTTTAGGATTTGATGGATTCTCAGGATGGATTAATGAGCAGGATTCATAGGATTTGATGGATTATCAGAATGGATTTTTTGGATTTTGAAGGATTCTTTGTTTGGTGTATTGGCTGTTTTACTTTCGATTTTCGACTTTCGATTTTCGATTTCTTTTTATTCCGTTCTCAAACTTTTCACCGGATTTGCCAATGCCGCTTTAACTGCCTGAAAACTCACCGTTAGAATGGTAATCAGCAGCGACCCAAAAATCGCTAAAGCAAATACCCACCAATCGATATTTGTCCGGTAATCATATTTCTGAAGCCATTGATTCATGCCATACCATGCCAGCGGTACTGCTATCAAACAGGCAATTATTACCAGCAAAACAAAATCTTTGGATAATAAAGTCCAGAGGTTAAATACAGTGGCCCCAACTACTTTCCTGATGCCTATTTCTTTAGTACGTTGTTCAGCAACAAATGATGCAAGTCCAAACAAACCAAGTAAAGAAATAAATATGGCGAGGATCGCAAAAACAGATGCCAGTTTACCTATTCGTTCTTCATTACCAAATTTCCTCGCGAATTCTTCATCTACAAAATTGAATTCATAGGCAGTCGCCGGGTCATAGGTTTTAAAAGTTGTTTCAATTTTTTGAATGGCTTCACCTGCATTTAATGATGGATTGATTTTTAGCAGAAAAATATTTTCCTGTTCTGTCGACAGATGGAACATGGCAGCCCTTATGGGTTCATACGGCGATTGTACCAGCATATCTTTTATCACACCAATGACGGTATAAGGCTTATCATCCCAATTAATAATTTTTCCAATAGGTTCTTTAAAACCAATGAACTTTACCGCCGATTCATTCAATATTAATGCTGCAGAATCTGTAGCAAAATCCCTGGAAAAATCACGTCCTTCTTTAATCTTCCAGTCAATCACTTTACCAAATTCATAAGTAACACCTGAATTCGGAAAATCTACCCCGAGATTTGGATCCTTGCCCTCCCAGTTAAAACCTCCATTTGTATTCCATACATCTGTTGTGGGACTTGTGGATTCTGACATTTCCACTATCAGGTTTTTACTTTTCAGTTCATTTCGAATAGGTTCAAATTTATCATGCAGCGCTTTATTTGAACTCAGCCAAATCAGGCTTTCCCTGGAATAACCAACCGGCCTGCTTTTGGCATGTTGAATCTGCTGGTACACTACTATGGTACCGATAATGAGGACCACAGAAACAGCAAATTGCAATACCACCAAAACTTTTCTGGGAATAGTGGCAAAACGGCCGGCACGAAATGCACCCTTCAAAACTTTCACGGGCTGGAAAGATGATAAATACAAAGCCGGATAACTCCCCGCGACAATTCCTGTAATGATGCTAAAGCCAACCCCCATAGCCCAGAATACCGGATTGAGCCATAGCAGTGAAAGTTTTTTATCTGCCACATCATTAAAAAAAGGCAATGATAAAAAAACAAAAAGGAGGGATAGGACAAATGCAAATAAGACCACTAATAATGATTCACTGAAAAATTGTGTGATCAATTGCCACCTGGCAGAACCAATGGCTTTTCTGACACCTACTTCCCTGGCTCTTTTTTCCGACCTGGCTGTGCTCAAATTCATAAAATTAATGCAGGCCAGTAATAACACAAATAAACCGATGATTCCAAACAACCATACATACTGAATCCTGCCGCCTGTATTGATCCCGTTTTTAAAATCTCCTCTTAAATGCCAGTTACGCATGGGTTGCAGGAAAACAGACGGCTTGTATCTTTTTTCTTCCGGAGCGATGGCATTCAATTTTACATCTTTGATCCTTGCAGAAACTTTCTCCATGTCGGCATTATCGGACAGTTGCGCGTAGGTTTGAGTAAAATTACTGCGCCATGGGTTCTCCATCTTTTTTATCCATGTTTCCCTGATCAGGTACAATTCCCATGGAAGGATATAGGTCATTCCCCTGAAGCTGGTATTATATGGCAGGTCTTCATACACCCCGGTAACCTTTACATCTACAGCATTATCCAGTTTCAATGTTTTATTGATCGGATCATCATTTCCAAAATAAGCATTGGCAACAGATTCAGCTAACATGATGGAATATGGTTCTTTCAATCCGTTTTTATTGCCTTTCAATATTTTTAAAGACAACATATCAGTTACTTCAGGTTCAAAATAAGAACCAGTTTTTAATAATTTCTTTTCGCCATAGGCGAGGGTATGTTGAGAATTCCATGATGATTGCAACACATATTTGAAATCACTTCCATATTTATTACGGATCTCAGATGCCATCAGGTAAGGATTGGCCGTTTGCGTCCCAATCTCCCCGTTATAATTCTGGTGTTGCATTACCTGGGCAATACGGTCATAATTTTTGTGGTACTTATCAAAAGACAACTCATCCCATATCCACATACCAATTAGCATAGCAACTGCCATACCAACAGCCAATCCGCCGATATTAATCGCACTGTAACCTTTATTTTTTAAAAGGTTGCGCCATGCGATCTTGAAATAGTTTTTCAACATAACTTTTTTTTCTTTGTTTCTTTGCGGTTAAACTATTCGGATCTCAAACTCTTCACTGGGTTACGAATCGCTGCTTTGATCGCCTGTGAGCTCACAGTAAGCAAAGTGATCAATAAACTTAATGCTCCGGCAATCACAAATACCCAAACAGAAATCGGTGTCCGGTAAGGATAGCTTTGCAGCCATGTATGCATGGCCCACCAGGCGGAGGGTACGGCAATAGCCAGTGCAATTAATATAAGTACAAGAAAGTCTTTCGATAAAAGAGCAGTGATGTCTGACATGGAAGCTCCCAGTACTTTCCTGATCCCAATTTCCTTGATCCTGTTTTCTGCCATATAAGTTGCTAAACCAAAAAGTCCGAGACAGGAAATAAAAATGGTTAATCCCGCAAATAAGGCTGCCAGTGTGCCGGTCCTTTTTTCTGAATCAAATTTCCGTGCATAGGATTCATCTACAAATTTTACTTCAAATGGAAAATCCGGATTGTATTTTTTAAATACGGCTTCCATCTTTGCCAGGTTATCGGCAGTGGAATGCTGGTTATTCATTTTTATATTAATTACATTAAACCAGCCCTTGGCACCTTCAATAACCATAGGATTGGTGGGGTGAAAAGGGGAGGTTAGGATAAAATCCTTTACTACCCCCACAACTGTCCAATCATTACCGTTGTCTTTGATGATCTGTCCGAGGGGTTCTTTGAAGCCCATCCCTTTCACCGCAGATTCATTTAATATGATCGAGTTTGAGTCGTTAGGATATTTTGAAAGGTCAATATCCCGACCACTCACGAGTTGCATACCGGCTGTTTGTACAATTTTATCGTCTGCACAATAGCGATCATACACGGTTCTGTCGTTAGGGTCTTTCCCGCTCCATTCAAAACCCCAGCTATTGCTCCATCCTTCAGTCATGGGTGCACTTGTTTTAGTTACAGAACTGGCGATGCCTGCTGATAATAATTCATTTTTGAGCGGAGTATAATTTTTAACCAGGTCGTCAGATAGAAAATGGTAGACCAGGTTTTGTTTATCATACCCTGCAGCCCTCTCCCGGGCATAACCAATTTGTTTGTGCACGATAATCGTGCTGATGATCAGGATGATGGCAAATGTAAATTGTAATACCACCAGTACTTTTCTGGGAGTGACCAGTGCATTCACTTTTTGCAGGTTGCCCTTAAGTACTTTTACCGGTTTAAATGATGAAAGGAAAAATGCGGGGTAGCTGCCTGCAAGCAAGCCGGTGAATATGATAAATCCAATTAATATTATCCAGAATTTGACGCTGGAGTAGTTAATAGATAAAATTTTCCCTGTAAGTGTATTAAATGCAGGAAGGCAAAATTGTACAATTAATAATGCCAGTATTCCGGAAAGAAGTGCAATTAAAATTGATTCGCCCAGGAACTGACCGATCAATGCATTTTTACGCGCACCTACAACTTTACGAATACCCACTTCACGTGCCCTTTTTTCACTTCGTGCAGTACTCAGGTTCATAAAATTAATGCAGGCAATCAACAGGATAAATCCGGCAATGATGCTCATTAATTTTACAAAATCTATCAAACCACCCGTTTCAATTCCATTCTCAAATCGGGAATATAAGCGCCATCGGCTTATGGGGTATAGGAAGAACTCACCCTTCGGGCTGTCCTTGTCATATTTTCTGCGTGTTTCTTTTATTCTTTCAGAAAGAGCGGATAGTGTTGTATTTGGTTTCAGTAACACATAAGTTTCGGTTGAATTATTCCCCCAAAAAGTATCGTCTTCGCCTATGGATCTCAGGTAGGAGAAAGGCATCAGGCTTTCAAAATCAAACCGGGTATTATTGGGTTGATCTTTTACGATTCCGGTAACCGTAAAATTATCCCTGTTCTCCACTTTGATCGTTTTTCCCATGGGATCATCATTCCCAAATAATTTTTTAGCAAGTCTTACAGTCAATACAACTGAATGCGGGTCATTTAAGGCTGTTGCCGGGTTTCCTTTCAGCAGCTGAAAACTAAACATCTGTAAAAAACCTGAATCAACGAAATTGCCACTGCCGGGGATCTTTTTTTCACCTGCTGCAAAAAGATACCTTTGGTTCCAGTTCACCCTCACCACTCTTTCAATTTCAGGATTGTCTTTCTGGAGTGCTGATGCAAGTACTTTGGGGGTAGTATTCCAGCAGGTAACTTTATCATTCATAATGTCCCGGTTCCATGCCTCGTATATCCGGTCTTTCTTTTCATGGAACTGGTCATAGCTTACTTCATGATAGATCCATAACAGTATTAATATGGCACTGGCCATCCCAATTGCCAGGCCCAGAATATTTATGAAGGAGAAGCCTTTATTTCTATAAAGATTTCTGATGGCAATTTTGAAATAATTCTTGAGCATGATTTTGAGGATTTGATGGATTAGCCGGATGAATTATTTGGATTTTATAGGATTCGTTATTTGGCGTATTGGCTGTTTCACTTTCGATTTTCGATTTTCCACTTTCGATTTTCGATCATTCCGACCTCAAACTCTTAACAGGATTTTCCAAAGCTGCCCTCACTGCTTTGAATCCAACCGTGATCCAGGCTATGACAATCGAAACAACAATTGCGGAAATAAAAATCCAGGCACCTATATTTATTTTGAATACGAAATTGCTCAACCATTTAGACATCAGGTACCATGCAAGCGGCGCCGCTACCAGGAAGGCCACAAAAATCAGTATCGTAAACTCTTTGGAAAACAGCATGACAATACTGCTCACAGAAGCCCCCAGCACTTTGCGTATACCCACTTCTTTTGTTTTTTGCACCGCCATAAATGATACCAGTCCGTATAATCCCAGGCAGGAAATAAATATGGCTAAAATGGCAAAGAACTGATACAGCTTTGTCAATTGTGTTTCCTGCTTGTAAAATTTATTGATGGTCTCATCCATAAATTCACTTTTGTTTACATACTCTGGAAAATATTTATCCCAGGTACGTTGTATATTTTCTTCCACTCCCATCAGGTTAGACGTACTAAGCTTAATATTTGTTACACCATAAAACCTGCTGCGGGAAGCTATGGCAATGGGGCTGATTTTTTCCCTCATTGTATTTGGTTTGAAATCCCGTACAACACCTACAACAGGCTTCCAGCGGCCTCCGCCTAACCGGAGATTTTTTCCCAATGCTTGAGCCGGATCTTTTAATCCCAGTTTTTTTACCAGGGTTTCATTGATCACTATTTCATTTACCGTATCTGAAACAGAGATGCCCCTGCCGGCGATTAACTGAAAGCCATAGGTTTTGAAATAATCCGCATCGGCGAATTTGAGGCAGACTTCAAAATCTTCATCATCCCTGCCGTCAAAAGCAAAATTGGTTGACCAAGTATTTTGAGAGGAAGGCATGTCTGAACTAAAGCTTACCGCCTGAATGCCTTTTTGCGTTAATAATTCGTTCTTAAATGCTTTTTGCCGTGAAATAACAGCACTGTCTGTATTGGTGCTCAACACTAAAACGGCTTCTTTTTTAAAACCTAAATCTTCAGTGCGTATGAACTTCATCTGGCTTAATGCCACGATTGTGCCGATGATGAGCAGCTGCGAGATGGCAAATTGAAGTACCACCAGGCCGCGGCGTAGGGAGATACCGCCAACGGAAGCAGAACTGATTTTATTTTTAATGGCCAATGCGGGTTTAAAGCCAGAAAGTACCAGGGCTGGATAAAAACCGGAAAAAATAGTCACTAAAAAAAATAACAATGCCATAAATCCCAGCACCTTACCATTGAAAAAACTAAGTTTTTCAGGTATGTTTATAAATTGATCAAGGTAGGGGACGCAGAAAAATGCAATCGCAGTTCCCAGGATCAAAGCGATAAAAACAATCACCGCCGTTTCGCCCATCATCTGGCCCATGAGTTGCATACGGTTACCCCCAAGTACTTTACGCAGGCCCACTTCTTTTGATCTGCTGATAGCCTGCGCAGTAGAAAGATTTATAAAGTTGATGCAGGCCATTATAATGATCATGATACCGATCAGGCTTAATGTCCATAATGTTGGTTTGCTGGTAACATGATCTCCCAAATGCTCAGTGCGACTGTCGAAATGGATTGCAGAAAGCGGCCGTACAAAATGTGTTCTTACGCCGCTGCTTTGCTTGTTTTTATATTGTTCCCTGCTGAATGCCAAAAGCTGCTGATCAACTGTTGCAGCACTAGCGTTTTCGGGTAATCGCAAATAAACCTGGAATGAACTGGAGAGATTGTTCCAGTCGGGCTGGTAAAAATATTGACCAGGGTTGTTCTTCAGGGTTATATAAGAACTGACTATCCTGATGGGGAAATCACTGTTCAATGGTGTGTTATCAATGATACCTTTCACCATGAGCACAGCATTATTATCCATTTTAACAAACTGGCCATTGGCCTGCTGCCAGTTGCCGAAATATTTTTCCGCCACTGATTTTGAAAGGACCACTGCATTGGGCTCTGCAAGAACAGCGGGTGAACCGTTTAACCAGGTATAGTTGAATACTTCAAAAAATTCCGGCTCGGCAAAAAAAACGCCTGTTTCTTCTAAATATTTACCCTTGATATGCGTGCTTGCTGAATCGTTACCAATGATGGTAAACTGGCTTCCATAACTGGAAAAAATGCCGGCTACTTTTGCCTGGGGGAATTTTAAGCGGAATACTTCCAATGCCGGTACAGGAACACCAGGATTAATATTATCTTCTTCTGCCGTTTTTTCTGAAGTCACAACCTGGTAGATCTGATCGAAGTTTGGTTGAAACCGATCGTAGCTGAGTTCATACCGGATAACCAGGAAAAGAAGCAGGCTGGCCGCGATACCGATAGCCAGCCCTGTTATATTTATGGCCGCATATCCTTTATGCCTTACAATATTCCGGAAAGCAATTTTGAAATAATTAAAGAGCATGGAGCAGGATTCTGAGGATTTGATGAATTTGCTGAATGGATTTTAATATTATTAAAATGCATTTGGCTGTTACTACTTTCGATTTTCGTTTTTCGCTTTTTCACTTTCTTTCAGACCATGATATTTTCTGTAACCGTTTGTCCATCAAGCATTCTTATTATCCGGTGGCTGTATCTTGAATCATGTTCCGAGTGCGTCACCATGATAATGGTAGTTCCCTGTTCATTCAGGTCTGTCAGCAACTGCATCACTTCATTACCATTTGATGAGTCAAGGTTTCCTGTAGGTTCATCGGCCAATATCAGTTTGGGGTTGTTGACCACCGCACGCGCTACGGCTACGCGTTGTTGTTGTCCACCGGAAAGCTGTTGTGGGTAGTGGTTTCGGCGGTGCATGATCTGCATTTTGTCCAGCACGGCTTCTACTTTGGCTTTCCGGTCGGCTGCTTTTACGCCGGTATAGATCAGCGGTAATTCCACATTTTCAAATACAGTAAGTTCATCGATCAGGTTAAAACTCTGGAAAACGAAACCAATATTATGTTTCCTGAGATCGGCCCGCTGGCGTTCGTTGAAATGTGCCACTTCCGTGCCATTAAAAATAAAGCTGCCGGCATCGGGGTCATCCAACAGGCCAAGGATATTCAAAAGGGTTGATTTACCGCAACCTGATGGGCCCATGATGGCTACAAATTCTCCTTCTTTAACATCAATAGAAAGTTTGTTGAGTGCAACTGTTTCAACTTCATCGGTACGGTAAATTTTCTCGAGGTCTTTGATCTTGATCATATATTTGGTTTAGTTGGAAATGTTAGAAATGATTGAGCAACGATTTGTATAAGGGCAGATGTGATTTCCCTTTAGTTACTTTTTTAGGTTTGGCCTGCTTTGTTTCAACTGGCTGCGATTTTTGCGTTGCACAGGTTGACGCGGTACTGGCTGTAAGCACTTGCAAGCAGCAGGCAAGTATGAATAACCAGGTAAGTTTTGTTTTTACACTTTTCATCTTTTTCATTTTTAATGGAGGTATCCGGGTACCGTGTGCTTTGCTTTTTTGTGGTCTTTGTGTTCTTTTCCTTTTCTAATGATGATTTCCTTTCCCATTTGTTGCACACGATACCCGTAACCCCTAATCTTTTTTCAATACCAGTTCCTGCATGGTGCCATAGTTTTCATAACTGGAGGTCACCACTTTGTCGCCGGGTTTCAATCCTTGGAGAACTTCATAGTAGTCAGGATTTTGTCCGCCTAATTGTATGTCCGTTCTGTATGCTATTTTGCCATTCTCGCTTACTTTGAAAATCCAGTTTCCGCCCGTTTGCTGGTAGAAACCACCACGGGGCAGGAGCAGTGCCTGTTTTTCATCACTGAGCGCCAGCCTGATTTGCAGTGTTTGTCCGCGGCGTATTCCCTGTGGGACCGTGCCGGCAAATTCCATGTCTACCTGGAATCTGCCGTTGGTCACCTGGGTGAACACTTTTTTAATCGTCAGTATGTAATCCTTTCCTGCAAAACTGAAACTGCCTTTCAACCCGGTAAAAATCCGTGAAATATAATGCTCATCTATATCCGCCCTGACTTTAAAACCATTTGTTGCGTCTACCTGTCCAAGCCTTTCACCCTTGTTTTTGTTTTGTCCGATCTCTGCATCTAAAGAAGTCAATTGCCCATCAATTGGAGCCCTTACGATCAGGTCGCCCACTTTTCTGCGCATTACATCGAGCGCATTCTGCGTGCGTTCAAATGATTGACGTGCCTGGTCCAGCTCCTGTTTTACGGAAACCGTATCCTGTCTGAGTATCTGTTCCTGTAATTTTTTGCGTTTAACCTGGTATTCATATGCGATCTCAGATTGTTTGAACTCCTGGGAGCCGATCACTTTTTGTTCATATAATTGTTTATTGAGTTTGTATAAACGTTCTGCTTCTCTGAAACCGTTATCGGCATCGGCCATCTGGTTGAGTTTGCCGATCGTATTCTGTTGAGCGGCATTGCGTGATATCTGCATTTGGGTCAGGAGGTTAAAAACCGAGGTCTCCTGGTTTACGAGACTAAGTTCAAGATCTGTATTGGATAGGCGCATGATAGGCTGGCCTTTTTTCAGTATGGCGCCGTCCTCTACAAATTTTTCTTCCACACGGCCGCCTTCCTGCGCGTCGAGGTAGATGGTGGTCAGGGGAAGCACTACACCGTTTACCGGGGTATTTTCCTGGAAGATTCCGCTTTTCACCTCGCTGATGGTAATTCGTTCTGTATCCACATTCAACCGGCTTTTGCCGGAAGTGAAATAATAACTGCCAGCAATGAGCAAAACGATCCCGGCGATTCCTGCAATGGTGAGGATTCTTTTTGTTGACCATTTCTTCTTTTCAATGACTCTGTCCACGCTTAATGTATTTTATTGATGAAAACAAAGGATACAACTCCGTGCCACTCTTAATATATATTGATAATCAATAAGTTAAATAGATATTCTGGCTCCAGTTGTGCGATACCGATACAACCACTGTCCGGTTTTGATACACCTGTAATTATATATAATGAGTATCCTATTTCTTTGCATCTTTGTTTCTTTGCGGTTAGAAATATTAATATGATTTTACGGAACGCTTCCATATTGGTGATAGATGATGATACTGATGTACTTACGGCAGTGCGCTTACTTTTAAAAACAGAAGCTAAGGAAGTGGTGATTGAGAAGAACCCTGAAAATATCCGGAGCCTGCTCAGTAAGCAAAGCTATGATGTGATTTTGCTTGATATGAATTTTACCAGTTCCATCAATACAGGCAACGAGGGATTTTATTGGTTGAATAAGATAAAAGAGTTGGGATCCGAGGCAGCAGTTATTATGATTACGGCATATGGTGATATCGACCTCGCTGTAAGATCACTCAAAGAAGGTGCGGCCGATTTTGTGGTAAAACCCTGGCATAATGAAAAACTCATCAGTACCATTCGCGATGCGCTCAGCAAGAAATCTGGTAATCGTGTTGGGGGATCAATTAAAAGCGATGATGCCTCAACGTTAGGAACCATGTTAGTGGGAGAGTCTGAGGCTATTCGTAATATTTTTTTCAAGCTGGATAAGATCGCCCCAACAGAAGCCAATATTCTTATCCTGGGGGAAAACGGAACCGGAAAGGATTTGATCGCAAAAGCCATTCATGAAAGATCGCTCAGAAAAGACAAGCCTTTTGTGAAAGTAGATGTTGGTGCCCTGACGGAGGGCCTTTTTGAAAGTGAATTGTTTGGCCACAAAAAAGGTGCGTTTACGGATGCCCGTGAGGACAGGGTAGGCCGTTTTGAGGCAGCAAACGGAGGCACACTTTTCCTGGATGAGATCGGTAATATATCACTGCATCAGCAGGCTAAATTGCTGTCTGTTTTGCAAAACAGGATGGTCACGCCATTAGGTACCAACCAGGCTATTCCCATTGATATAAGACTCATATGCGCAACCAACCTGCCATTATCTGAACTGGCCAATGAGAACCGTTTCAGAAAGGACCTTATCTACCGGATCAATACGGTGGAAATGATGGTGCCGCCATTACGGAAGCGGGAGGAAGATATCATTTTACTGGCCAAACATTTTGCAGGCATTTATGCCAAAAAATATCTGAAGCCCAGCATTTCTTTTAGTGAAAAAGCCCTGGAAAAATTAAGAAGTTACCATTACCCCGGGAATGTACGTGAACTTCAATATACCATAGAACGCGCGTTGATCATGGCGGATCATCCTGTGCTTCAGCCGGAAGACCTTATCTTTTCTCCATTGGAATCAGCTTCTGCAGCAGAAGATGAACCAGATGAATTGAGGCTTAGTACAATTGAAAAGAATACGATTCTAAGGGTCATTGAAAAGAACAGTGGCAATATCACCAAGGCAGCAAAAGAATTAGGGCTTACCAGAACCGCTTTATACAGGCGACTCAGTAAATATGATATTTAACCTTTGTGTCTTAGCGGTTAAAGGCTGTTTTAATCTACATAAATTATGTTTAAGCAATACCAATGGCGCATTATCATCAGGGTGATCCTGATGTTTCTCATCCTCAGCCTGGGTGCATACCTGCTGGTAAAAGCGCAATATGTTTATCTGCTGGTACTCCTGCCCGTTATTGCATACCAGGTATATGATTTTTTCCTCTTCCATAAAAAAGCACAGGATGAGGTTGACCAGTTTGTAGAGTCTGTCCATTACCGTGATTTTTCCAGGTATTTTGATGTGAAGCAGGCTCCGCTTGAACTTCAGCCATTAAGAAAAGGTTTCAATGAGATCAACAGCACGTTCAAGGTTATCAGTAAAGAAAGGGAAACGCAATACCAGTATTTACAGAAGATACTCGAACTGGTTGATACGGGCATTTTATCTTATGAACCGGAAACCGGTAATATCATCTGGATGAATGAGTCGTTAAAAAAAATGCTGAATATCCCTTACCTGAAGAATATGGAGTCATTGCATAAGCGGGATGCCATGTTATATGATGAACTTCTTCAGATTAAGCCGGGGGAAAATAAAATTGTTCCCCTTACAAGGGAGAAGCAGGTGGTAAAAACATTATTATCCGCGACCGCTTTTCAAACAGACCTCCAAAAATTTAAACTCATTGCATTTCAAAATGTGAATGAAGCATTAGATGAAACAGAAGCCAAAGCATGGCAGAAGCTGCTCAGTGTTATGACACACGAGATCATGAATTCCATTGCACCCATTTCGTCTTTGGCAGATACCTTAAAGAACAGGTTGCAAACCGCCAGATCACATTTCGAAGCACAGCCCTCCACTGTTGAGGACCTTGAACTGGGAATAGAAACGATAAAAAGAAGAAGTGAAGGCTTATTGAAATTCGCGGAGACTTATCGTAATCTCAATAAGATCACAACACTTAACCTGCAGAAGATTTTTGTTCGCGACCTTTTTGAAACGCTGCACCAACTCATGCAGCCCACCCTGGAAAATAAGAAGATTGAGCTGGAAATCATACTCAAAGACCCGCAACTGGTTATTGAAGCCGATATCAATTTAATGGAACAGGTACTCATCAATCTGCTGGTTAATGCCATTGAAGCGGTTAAGGATAAACCGGATCCCCGGATAGTATTATCTGCCTACCAGCAGCCTGGCAGTAAAATTATTATCAAAGTGGCTGATAATGGTATGGGTATGACACCGGCTGTAATGGAAAATATTTTTATTCCATTTTTCAGTACTAAAAAAACAGGCAGTGGCATAGGTCTCAGCCTTTGCAAGCAGATCATGATGTTGCATAAAGGGAATATCCAGGTGCAATCTGTTGAAGGCGAGGGGAGTGCGTTTATGCTGCAGTTTTAATGCCTGTACCGCCATGAAACGAAGTAGCAAAGAATCCCTGGCGCTCTTTTTTCTTGGCGGTAAAGGTTTTTTTATATGGTTGTAATAACTCTGCTCCAATTGTTACTAGTTTTTGTAGTTAACCAACAAATTTGAGTGAATCAGCATTTTTATCGTTGATAAAAGCAAACCAGGGAATCATATATAAACTGACGGGTTTGTATGCCGCTGATGCGGAGGAGAAAAAAGACCTCTGCCAGGAGATCATTTGCCAGGCCTGGAAAGGATGGCCCTCGTTCAAAGGAGATTCCAAATTCAGCACATGGCTCTACCGCATCAGTCTGAATACTATCCTTACTCAAAAGCGCAGGAAAAAGATAATCGATTATAGGGAAGACCTGGAGCCAATTGCCGCATCTGTGGAACAAGGCACTATTCAGCAGGAAAATTCGCGAAGGCTACATAAGGCTATCCGGGAACTGGTTGAAACAGACCGTGCATTGATTTCCCTTCACCTCGACGGGTATGAAAACGGGGAAATAGCGGAGATCGTTGGCATAACGGCCAACAATGTGGGCGTAAAACTACACCGTATTAAAAATCAGTTGGCAAAAATATTAAATGACTGATCATGGATATTGAAAAAAGCTGGAAAGATTTGAAGCCTGATGACCAGGATTGGGATGACCTGGTAAAGTTTTCTCTTTCTAAAAAAAGGGAACCGCTGGATCCCTTATATAAGCTGAAAAGAAGCCTTAAGATGAATATCGGTTATGCTTTACTGATATGTATCTTATATATAGCAGCTATCATCTATTTTACGTTGCCTGTATTCCGGATTTCGATGATCTTAATGTTGGGATTTACAGTCTGGGGTTTCTTTACGGCTTTGAGGGAATATAAAAACATTGAGCCGGGAGTAAAAACCAGCCATTCACTGCTGGAAGATATGGAACGTCATTATTTTTCCATCAATCACTGGATAAAGACCCAGGAAAAAGTGGCCTTATTTTTTTATCCAATAGCAGTTACAGGAGGGTTCATGATGGGAGGCGTAGTAGGTTCAGGTAAAACCGTTGGGGAGTTTATGTCTAAACCAATTGTCATCATAGCCTTCATTATTATCCTGGTTGTTTTAATGCCGGTTTGCTATTACCTGGCTAAATGGATGAATAAAAAAGCATTTGGCAATCATCTCGATCAACTAAAAGAGAATATTGATCAATTGAAAAATGTGTGAATGACCGAAATAAAAATTAAACCATCATTATTTTTCTTCCAGGTGTAAGCGATGAAATAAACGATGAATCGCCGGTGCAAAGATGAAGCCTATGTTAGCGATAAATATAACCCCGCTGAAAAGAGCGTAAACAGTAGAAAACAATTTGCCTGTATTTGTTTCGATCTCTATAACAGGCCCCATACCACTCAGGATCATGGCGGCATTATGCAGCGCATCAATCCAGGAAGCATTGGCCAGGTAATGATACCCAATGATTCCAATAACCAGGCATATCATTATTATTCCTGAAGCAACCAGCAGGTTTTTAAGCACCCGCTGGTAAAAGATCCGGCTACTGGCCAGGGGTTGTTTTTTATGCTCGTACATAACTATTGAATGGGATCAATTAAATGTACATAAACAGTTCCATCCAAAACGGCTGACTCTTGATTTCAAGATGATGAACATAATTGGTTAAAGATTAATCAACTGCAAACGATTCCTGCTGTATAATATTTAATAAATATCCTAGTTAATTTGATATTATTTATAAAAATGTCTTTTTTATTTCTATAAAGCCACTCTTTTTAGGCATCTGTGATATTTTTTGAAAACTTTTCCAAATGTGTAAAAAGTACGTATTAGTTTCCATCTAATGTGTAATTTTAACACGCTTTTTTAACGATCGCTATCAATAACTGCAATATGAAAGGGTTTCTCACCACGGTATGTATACTTGCATACTCATTAGGCTTCGGGCAGCTGCTAAGCTGGAACCCTGATTTTATAGTAGAAAATACTTCAACTGTTGAGATAACCGTTGACGCAACCAAGGGTAACCAGGGTCTGAAAGATTATGCCGCTACCGGTGACGTATACATCCATACAGGGGTTATTACCACTTCCAGCACCAGTTCAAGCGACTGGAAATATGTAAAGTTTACTTCTTTTAATACACCCAATGCTGCAGCACAGGCAGTTTACCTTGGTAATAATAAATGGAAATTCACTATCAGCGGCGGATTACGTACTTATTACGGACTGCTGAACCCCTCTGAAAAAATATTGAAGATCGCTTTGCTTTTCAGAAGCGGCAATGGTTCCACTGTACAGCGAAATGCTGACGGCAGCGACATGTATATCCCTGTTTATGAAGCAGGATTACAATTGAGGTTGACACAACCGCCCAAACAACCCCTGTTCACCCCCGCACCAGAACCCATTATTAAATCAATTGGTGAAAGCATAACCATTACGGCTAATGCAAGTTTATCTGCCAACATGAAACTCTTTTTTAATGGTACGCAGATTGCCGCTCAAAACGGTGTATCCTCCATCACAGCGAATGCAGTTATCAATACAGGAGGCCTTCAATTAATAAGCGCTGAGGCAAATGATGGAATAACTGCCCGGTTTGATTCCATGAGTTTTTTTGTTGCTGCACCTCCTGTTGTAGCACCTGTACCAGCGGGCTTGCGCGACGGAATCAATTATGAACCCGGGGATACTTCCGCAACGTTGGTCTTCTTTGCACCCGGCAAGAATGCTGTTTTTGTACTGGGTGATTTTAATAACTGGACACAGGATCAAAAATACCAGATGGCCAATTCCCCCGATGGAAACCGCCACTGGGTGCGTATTACCGGACTTACACCCGGAACAGAATATGCCTATCAATTCCTTGTAGATGCTACACTTAAAGTAGCTGATTATTATACGGAAAAAGTATTGGACCAGGGCAACGATCCCCAGATTTCACCACTTACTTATCCCGGATTAAAAACATATCCCATTGGTAAAACCACAGGCATTGTTTCGATCCTGCAAACCAGGAAACCGGCTTTTAACTGGCAGGTCCCCAACTTCACCCGGCCGGATAAACGTAACCTGGTAATCTATGAATTACTGGTGCGCGATTTTGCAGGTACCCCTAACTGGCAGACACTGATCGATACCCTGAGTTATATGAAGCGATTAGGCATTAACGTTATTGAGCTCATGCCCATCAATGAGTTTGAAGGGAACAACAGCTGGGGGTATAACCCGAGTTTTTATTTCGCTCCTGATAAATATTATGGAACGGAAACAGACCTTCGCCGTTTTATCGATGCCTGTCACCAGCAGGGTATTGCAGTAGTGCTTGATATAGCCCTGAACCATTCTTTCGGTCAATCGCCAATGGTACAGCTTTACTTTGACGGTGCAACCGGCAAACCTGCGGCTAATTCACCCTGGTTTAATACTGATCCTCGTCACCCATTCAATGTAGGGTATGATTTCAACCATGAAAGTGCCGCTACAAAAGACTTTGTTGACAGGGTGGTTGAACACTGGCTGGTCAATTATAAAATAGACGGTTTCCGTTGGGACCTCTCAAAAGGTTTCACACAGGTTAATAACCCCAATAATGTTGGCGCCTGGGGCGCATACGATCCAACACGGATCGCCATCTGGAAAAGGATCTATGATAAAATGCAGGCATCGTCAGCCGGAAGTTATTGTATCCTGGAACATTTTGCAGATAACAGCGAAGAAATTGAATTATCAGATTACGGCATGCTCCTTTGGGGAAATTCCAACTTCAACTTTAATGAAGCTACCATGGGGTATGTAGCCAACTCCAACTTTGATGGCAGCATTGCAAAGAAAAGAAACTGGAATAAACCCCACCTTGTGGCATACCAGGAAAGCCATGATGAAGAAAGGCTGATGTATAAAAACATCACTTTTGGTAACAGCAGTAACAGCGGTCATAATGCCAAAAATACTCAGGTTGCACTTTCCCGCAATGCCATGGCTGCTGCCTTCTGGTCTATGATGCCAGGCCCTAAAATGCTCTGGCAGTTTGGTGAATTGGGATATGATTTTTCCATTACCTACTGTCCGTCTAACGGAACAGTTCCCCAGCCATATCCCAGCGACCAGTGCAGGCTGGACCCAAAACCGGTTAGATGGGAATACCAGCTTGATCCGGATCGTAAAAATTTGTATAACGTCTATGCGGCACTGTTACAATTAAGGAAGACCCCCAATTATATTTCCACATTCACCACCAATACAGATGTGAGTTGGGATCTGGGCACAGGTTTTAAATGGTTAAAAACAGAAAGTGATTCTTTGAGAGTAGTGGTGATAGGGAATTTTGATGTAACCAGCAGGACAGGTAATGTAACATTTCCGGGTGCCGGAACCTGGTACAGTTACCTGAGCCAGGGTACAAGGATCGCCTCCGGATCATCTGAAGCAATTACACTGCAACCTGGCGAATTCTATGTATATACAAACAGGAATATCAGCAACCCGGTAATCACAGGCCTGGAAGATCTGCGTCCCGATTACAGCGATCAGTCGCTTATAATCTATCCCAACCCCGTTATTTCTTCAGCCACACTGGCTTATGAGATACCCGTTACCGGCAAAGTTGATATCAGTGTATATAACCTGCAGGGGCAAAAAATGGTCACCCTGTTTACCGGGGTAAAACCCAAAGGCAAACACTCCTTAAGCTGGAATGCTTCAGGTAACTGGACAAAAAAAGTATCGAACGGGCAATACCTGTTAATACTGGATGTGGATGGAAGAAAAATGAAAAAACAATTCTTAATCGCAAGATAAACATGGAAGAAGGATTTTGTTTAAAGGATAATCGTCAGAGCAGATAAAATAAAAGTACAAGAGATAAACTTTTTGGATTTTTTTATTAACGTTAAATTTTAAACTGTATATGAAAAGTAAGCGATTGATTGCCCGACTTGGATTACTGGGCCTATTGCTTTTTGCTATGGTGCAGATTAGTTTTGGCCAGGGCAAAACAGTAACAGGTAAGATCACCAGTGGGAAAGACGGCAGCCCTGTTGCGAATGCAACTGTGGTAGTAAAAGGAACAAGCAAAGGGGTTAGTACAGATGCAAACGGAAATTTCACGATTAACGTGGAGAATAATAATGCTGTACTGGTGGTTACCTCAGTAGGATTTGGCAGAAAAGAAATTGCAACTGCCGGTCAGTCACAAATCAATCTGGCGCTGGATGAAGCAGCCGGCAACCTGAATGAAGTGGTTGTAGTTGGTTATGGTACACAACGTAAGCGCGACCTTACAGGTGCGGTTACTTCTGTTTCCAGCAAGGACTTTGTAAAAGGCGCTTTGCAGACACCGGAACAACTCATAGCCGGTAAAGTGGCAGGTGTGCAGGTAGTTTCTAATAGTGGTGCTCCAGGTGCGGGTAGTCGTATCCGTATCAGAGGCGGTGCCTCACTGAATGCCAGCAACGATCCGTTGATTGTTATTGACGGGGTACCGGTTGATAATTCCGGTGTAGCTGGTTCTTCCAACCCACTTAACATGATCAACCCGAATGATATTGAAAACTTTACCATTCTGAAAGATCCTTCAGCCGCTGCAATCTATGGTTCAAGGGCCTCCAACGGGGTGATCCTGATCACCACTAAAAAAGGTACAAGGGGTAAAGTGAAATTCAATTTCGGAGCACAATTTTTTGTACAAACGCCAAGCAGTAGCGTGGATGTGTTATCCGGAGATCAGATCCGGGATATCGTTGGTGCAAAAGGAAGCGGTTCTGCTGATATCAATAAATTAGGTACTGCAAACACCGACTGGCAGGATGAAATTTATCATACTGCATTAGGTGAAGATCTTAACCTGAGTGCTTCCGGCGCCCTGATAGGAGGTAAATTGCCTTTCAGGTTATCTGGCGGTTTCTTAAACCAGGATGGTATTCTGTTGACCAGCAACTTTAAGCGCCAGACATTGAGCTTAAACCTCAATCCCCGCTTACTCAAAAATACCCTGAAAGTTGATATGAATGTGAAAGGTGCATGGACACAAAACCAGTTTGCCAATGAAGGTGCCATAGGAAGTGCCATTGCCTTTGACCCAACTCAACCTGTTATGGTAAACAGTCCAAGGTTTGGTGGTTATTTCACCTATGTTGATCCAATCGCAGCAGGCGCTCCTCCAAAGGATCTTTCTCCTGCCAACCCGGTTGGGTTACTGAAAATGCGTGATGACAGAAGCAATGTGTTTCGCAGTATCGGTAATCTTCAATTAGATTATACGCTACCTTTTGTTAAGGGCCTGCGTGCAAACCTGAACCTCGGTTATGATTGGCAGGAAGGTAAAGGGACAGTAGTTGTTCCGGATAGTGCTGCCAGCGCTTACCGCAGGTGGGAAACAAAAAGTAGTCCATTTAGTGTGGTGCATTATGGCGGTGTAAACAACCAGTATAACAGCCAGCGCCGCAACCTGCTGATGGATTTTTACCTGAACTATGTGAAAGATCTTGCGAACATAAAAAGTCGCATAGATATAATGGCAGGAACCGGTTACCAGGATTTTCTTTTCACGAATGATAATTTTGCGGATTACAGGTATGATAAATCTATTCGTCCTGGTACTGAACCTCAGTTTCCAACCAACGAATCCCAGTATACCCTGATCTCTTATTATGGACGTATGAATTATACGTATGATAATAAATATGTATTGACCGCCAGTCTCCGTACAGATGGAAGCAGCCGTTTCAGCAAAGACAATCGCTGGGGTGTGTTTCCTTCCGTAGCATTTGCCTGGAGAGTAAGCAACGAAGATTTCCTCACCAGTTCCAAAGTTATCAGCGACCTTAAATTAAGGGTAGGTTGGGGTGTTACCGGTCAGCAGGATGGTATTGATTTTTATGGATACCTGCCCAGGTATTCTCTTAGTAATAACGCCGCCCTGTACCAGTTAGGTACTGAATATTTGAGCATGCAGCGTCCTAGTGCATATGATCCAAATCTTACATGGGAAACAACACAAAATATAAACTTTGGTCTTGATTTTGGTTTATACAGCAACAGGATCACGGGTACGGTTGATGTATTCAATCGTAAAACGGAAGACCTGCTGAGTGTGGTTCCGATTTCATTAGGTACCAATTTCAGCAACCAGTTACTTACCAACGTAGGTAATATTGAAAGCAATGGTGTTGAATTCACCATCAATGCAACTGCAGTTAAAAACCAGAATGTAACCTGGGATATTGGATTCAATTTCACTTACCTCACACCAAAGATCACCAAACTTCTCCTCAACCCTGATCCTTCCTTTAAAGGGAACCTGGTAGGTGGAATTTCTGGTGGTACCGGTAATACTATCCAGATTCATTCTGTTGACAACAGGCCTTATACCTATTTTGTCCGGAAACAGATCTATGATCCTTCCGGAGCACCTATCGAAGGACTTTATGAGGATCTCAACAGGGATGGTATCATAAATGATAACGACTTGTATCGTTATAAATCACCAGATCCAAGGGTATTCATGGGGCTTAACAGTAATGTAACTTTTGGAAAATGGAATGCAGGTTTTGTATCACGTATCAGTATAGGCAACTATAATTATAACAACGTAGAAAGCAGTCTTGGAGTTTTACGCCAGGTGATCAATCCGCTGGGATGGCTGGGTAATGCAAGTGCCAATTACCTGAAAACAGGTTTTTCCAATAACCAGTATTTCAGTGATTACTATGTGCAGAATGCATCTTTCTTCCGCATGGATAATATCAATGTTGGTTACGATGCAGGAGAGGTTTTCAAAAACGTACGCTTACGCCTGACTGCTAATGTGCAGAATGCATTTGTAATTACGAAATACACAGGACTTGATCCGGAAGTAAACGGTGGTATCGACAACCAGATATATCCACGTCCACGCATTTTTGCACTGGGTTTAAATCTTGATTTTTAATTTTAAAACGGAATTCATTATGATAAAGATTTCAATTAAATGGACAGGTCTCCTGGCAGTAGTGCTCCTGCTGGCCAGTTGTCATAAAGACCTCGACCGTTTTCCGCCGAATGATGTAACCAGTGCTCAGCTGTATGTTGATGAAGCCGGTTACAAGCAGGTACTCGCCAAAGTCTATGGCAGTATGGCCCTTACCGGAAATTCCGGCCCTGCCGGTTCCGGCGATGTGGCTGGTATTGATGAGGGTACCTCAGATTTCCTGCGCCTCTTCTGGAAAGCCCAGGAACTGAGCACAGATGAAGCAGTGGTTGCATGGAATGACCCTGGTATCCAGGATTTCCACAATATGAACTGGAGTTCCAATAACCCGATGCTGATCGGTTTATATGGCCGCAGTTATTATGTTATCACACTTTGCAATGAGTTCATACGGGAAAGCACACCCGAAAAACTTGCTGAACGCGGAATTACCAGTCCCGCTTCAGATAATATTAAAGCAATGCGTGCTGAAGCACGTTTTGTAAGGGCATTTCAGTATTGGGTACTCATGGATCTGTATGGAAATGTAGGATTCACCAATGAGGAAACCCCGATTGGTGCATCTGTAAGGCCTGAGCAGATTACACGTGCTAATTTATTTACGTACATTGAAACTGAACTCAATGCACTGGTTGCAGATCTTCCTGCTCCTAAAGGCAACCAATATGGACGGGCAGATAAAGCTGCCGTATGGTCTTTATTAGCTCGTATGTATCTCAATGCAGAGATATATACCGGTACTGCAAAATGGAGTGAAGCGATTACCAATTCAAAAAAAGTATTGGATGCAGGATACACCCTGATACCTGATTACAGAAACCTGATGCTGGCTGATAATAATACCGGCAATACAGAAGCTATCTGGACACTAAACTACGATGGTCTGAAAACCAAAAACTACGGTGGCACAACATTCCTGGTGAATGCATCTGTTGGCGGCGATATGGACCAGACTGTTTCCGGTTTATCCAAATGGGGTGGGATCAGGACAACCAAAACACTGCCACAATTATTCCCTGATTATACCGGTGCTGCAGATAAGCGTGCACAGTTCTTCCAGCAAAACCTGGAAATAGAAAAGATCAGTGAATTCAAAGATGGCTTTGCAGTTACCAAATACCGTAACCGCACAAAGAGCGGCGGATATGGAACCGATCCTGAAAAAACTTTCAGCGATATTGATTTCCCTGTATTCCGCCTGGCTGAAATGAACCTGATCTATGCGGAAGCTGTTTTACGCGGAGGAACCGGAGGAGACAGGGTTACAGCACTGAACTATATCAACAAGTTACGTGAAAGGGCTTATGGAAGCACAACCGGTAATATTTCTGATGTGTCTTTTAACCTGGATTTTGTGCTGAATGAGCGCGGTCGTGAATTATACTGGGAAGGATTCCGTCGTACAGATCTGGTGCGTTATGGCAAGTTTACCGAAGGCACATATTTGTGGCCATGGAAAGGTGGTGTGAAGAATGGAACAGCAGTTGACTCATATAGAAAACTGTATCCTATTCCTGCAACAGAAGTAGGTTCCAATCCAAACATCAAACAAAATTCTGGTTACTAAAATTATAAAAAGCAATCATTATGAAACGAATCATAACTGCATTCACTTCCTTAGTACTGGCAACTTTTCTGTTGGAAAGCTGCGAGAAGGAAGAAAATAAAATCTTTTACGAAGGCGGAACCTCGCCGGCATTGACCGCTTCAACAGCCGCCGTAAACCTTCAACCACCCCCTGCTGATGAATCAGCGGAAGCCATTAAATTCAACTGGACCAACCCTGAATATACCTTTACAACCGGTATCAGTTCCCAGGATGTAAATTATAAACTGGAGTTTGATACAGTGGGTGCCAATTTTGGCAGCAAGAGTAAGTATACAACCACTATCGCGCGGGAGCTGTCAAAACGGTATACCGTAGCCGAACTTAACGCGGTGTTGGGTAATTCCATGTTCCTCCCATTTGGCCGGAAATATACCCTTGAGGCAAGGATCACCAGTACCATTGGAGATAATGCTGCTGCATTGACATCCAATAAGGTAACTTTTACAGCAACACCATATGCCCCGCCACCTAAAGTAGCGATTCCGGTAACTGGTAAACTGTATATAGTTGGTAATGCAACGCCGGGTGGATGGAATAATCCTGTTCCCACCCCATCCCAGGAGTTCACTAAAATTTCCAATACAGAATATACCATTACCCTTCCATTGGGTGGTGCCGGAAATTTCTACCTCTTTCTGCCGGAAAATGGAAGCTGGTCGAGCAAATACGCCGTTCCTGATAATACCGCTTCCGGTATTTCCAATGGCGGTGAATTCCGTTTTTATTCCAGTGGCGGACAGGATATTCCTGCTCCTGCAGCACCCGGTAATTATAAAATTACGGTTGACTTCCAGAAAGGATTGTTCACCGTGGTAAAACAATAAATATTCATTCATTTAAAAAAGCATACAAATGAAATTTCTGAATAAAATTGGGTTGCTTGCGGTTACCATCCTGTTCATGGTATCAGCATGTGAAAAAGTACCCGACCTTCCCGTTTATACTGAAGGGATAGAGACTGTTCTCAGTTCATCTGCAGCAACGCTGGCACCATTGCCTGCAGACAGTAATAAAACCGTACTCACCCTTAATTGGACAAGTCCGGAATATGCAAGTGACTCGGCAACCTATAAGTACATTGTACAGATAGATTCTGCAGGCCGTAATTTCTCCAAAGCAACCAGTAAGGAACTTATCGGAACAAGAACCCTGTCTTTAACTGCCAAGGAATTAAATACCATCATGCTCGGTTATGGCTTTGAATTCAATAAGCCATACAATATGGACATGCGGGTTATTTCTTCCTATAGCAATAACAACGAAAGAAGGTTATCAAATACGGTAAAGCTTACTGCTACACCGTATAAGATCCCGCCAAAAGTTACATTGCCTACAACGGGTAAATTGTACCTGGTTGGTGATGCTACACAGGGTGGCTGGAATAATCCTGTTCCCGTACCAACACAGGAATTAACTAAGATCGACGAAACAACCTATGGTGGCATTTTCAACCTGATTGGTGGAAAACAATACCTGGTTTTGCCTTTGAATGGTAACTGGGATAATAAGTATTCTGTTGCCAGCAATCTTGTACCCGGTTTATCCGGTGGCGGTGATTTTGGATTTAACCTGAGCGATAACTTCCCTGGCCCCGCTGCCAGCGGCTGGTATAAACTCATTTTAGATTTTCAAACAGGTAAGTTCACCCTTACTCCTTATACGCAGCAACATGGATTGCCGGATTCATTGTATATCGTTGGTGATGCAACACCAGGCGGATGGAATAATCCTGTTCCAACCCCATCTCAAAAATTCACCCGGTTGAATTCAACACGCTTCGAAATTGCCAGTATAGCATTAACAACAGGAAAAGCATATTTATTCCTGCCGGAAAATGGAAACTGGGATAAGAAATTTGGTGCTGTTGATCCCTCAGCGGCAGGTATTAAGTTAAGCGGACCTTTTAAGCCTCAAGGAGATAATATACCTTCGCCGGATGTTACAGGTAATTATAAAATCGCCGTTGATTTTATAAATAACCAGTATACTTTGACCAAATTATAAAAAGCCAAAAATAAAAGCTGTAAGATAGTTTTTATTGATAGTTATCGTTAATCAGCCCTGCTGTTTTTACAGCGGGGCTTTTTTTTACTGCTAAGAAAGAGGAACGCAAAGAATGGAAACACTATCTTTAGCTACAGGAAAAAGTTTTAGTATGAATAAAATTTTCATTGTCATTGGATTGCTCATGTGCAATTTCATAGGAATGACACAGGGTCACCCTGATCCGGCAACCCTTGCTATCGGAGCATCCGCACCGGATTTTAAACTGCCTGGAACCGATGGCAGGTACTACAGCCTGGCTGATTTCAAATCATCACCCATATTGGTCATCATCTTTAGTTGTAATCATTGTCCTACAGCGCAGGCATACGAAAGCCGGATAATCCAACTGGTAAATGACTACAAATCAAAAGGGGTAGCCTTTGCCGTTATCTCACCAAACGACCCCAAGGCAATTAACCTCGGGGAACTGGGCTATACAGATATGAGTGATACATTCGAGGAAATGAAAATCCGGTACAGGGAAAAGGGTTATAATTTTCCTTATCTCTACGATGGTGATACACAGGCCAGCTCACTCAAATACGGACCAATAGCCACACCTCACGCCTTTGTTTTTGATGCTGCCCGGAAATTACAATATGCCGGCCGCATAGATGCTAAAGAGAAACCAGGTACAGGCCAGTCGGAAGATATCCGTGCTGCATTGGATGCCATGATCGCAGGGAAAATAGTTGCTGTTCCGGTAACAAAAACATTTGGCTGCTCCATCAAATGGGCCTGGAAAAATGAATACAATGCGAAACTTGCTGCACAATGGGCTGCTTTACCCGTTGATTTGAAAGACCTTGATTTGAAATCGGTGGATGCACTCGTAAAGAATGAAAGCTCCGGCAAACTCAGGCTTATTAATATATGGGCTACCTGGTGCGGACCATGTGTCCAGGAAATTCCGGAATTCATTACAATCGATCGTATGTATCGGGAAAGGGATTTTGAATTCATCACCATTTCCCTTGATCAGCCGGAGAAAAAAGCAAAAGCCCTGGAGCGGCTCAAAAAAATGGAGGCTTCAAATGCTAATTACATTTTTACCGGGGAAGATAAATATGCACTGATTGAAAAAATTGATCCCAAATGGCAGGGTGCATTGCCATATACTTTACTGGTTGAGCCGGGGGGTAAAATTGTTTATGGTAAACAGGGAACGATCAATCCACAGGAGCTCAAAAAAATTATTGTAGAAAACAAAATGATCGGCAGATATTATTGAACAGCCGGAGGATAGAGGATAGAGGGCAGAGGAAAGAAATGAACAGCCTGAGGATAAAGGTCATAGGATAATAGCAAATAAAATACTAAAAATTTGTCTTGCTGCATTTCCCCTGCCCTCTATCCTCTGCCCTCTATCCTCTTACCAATTATGCTGATGCTCCTTGACCACTCTTTCCGTTGCTTCGATTTTATTGGTTTTCCAATCCGGATCATATTTCACAAACCAGGAAAGCCATAGACTACGCGACAATCTCATGATAAGAGGTTGCAATAAAACCAAAACAACTGCATTGATACCCATCCACCAGAAAAACCGGGTATCATCCAGTGAGAATCCAATAATCACCCACCAGGCTATAAAAGAAGCAACACTGAAGGCAACGGTCAACGCATAACTTACATAACCGGTGCCATAATAAAATCCTGTTTCTATTTCGGTAGGCTGACCGCAAACCGGGCAGTTTTCGTGCATCTTTACCGTATTTTTAAGGTCGTAGGCATTTGAAAATGTAAAAATTTTGCCTGTCCTGCAACGCGGGCAACGGTTATCCAACGCACTAAGTAAATAATTAGGTCTGTGGTCTGATTTTGACATGCAAAAAATTTGCACAAAATTACTGGAATAAAGCCAGAAGGCGGGTGATAAAAATCACGATTAAAAGGAGTCCATCACCTTCTCCATTTGCATACTGCGCGAACCTTTTACCAGCACGAGTGCCTGATTAACCGGGTTTGCTTTAAGCCAGTTGGCTGCTTCTGCAGAAGTATTAAAGAATCGGAAAGGGTGGGGTACCTTTGCAAAATCACCACCAACGAGGATAACATCCTGCCAGGTAAACTGTTTTAATAAATTGATTATCTCAGTATGTTCGGCGAGGCTTTCATCGCCCAGTTCCATCATTCCGCCGATCAGGATCATTTTTTTATCATGGTGCTGCCGCGCAAAATTTTCAATGGCTGCGCGCATACTGGTTGGGTTGGCATTATATGCATCAAGAATTACCTGGTTTGTTCCTTTCCGCACCATTTGTGACCGGCTGTTGGAGGGGCTGTAAAGTTCAATGGCCGAAATGATTGACCTTTTATCAACTGAAAAATATGTACCAACGGTAACGGCTACCAGTATATTGGGGAGGTTATAATCGCCAACCAATTGTGTGCGGATCACGGAAGAGCCATTGAGGTCCGTTTGAACTTCCAGGAACGGTTCGCTTTGAATAGCATGGCCATTATGCTGTGTGCCACTCGTGCCGTATGTAATAATTTCGGGGATGCCTTTACTCATGTCACGCAGGTAATCGTAATCCCACATTACAAAAGCGGTTCCCTTATTTGCCCGCAGAAAATCATATAATTCTCCTTTTCCTTTACGCACGCCTTCCACTCCGCCAAAGCCTTCCAGGTGTGCTTTTCCGCAATTGGTTATGATGCCATGTGTAGGGAGTACGATCCTGCAATAGCTTTCAATCTCTTTCTGGTGGTTTGCGCCCATTTCAATAACCGCCATTTCTGCATCTTTTCGAATAGCCAGCATCGTTAGTGGAATGCCGATATGGTTGTTCAGGTTCCCCTGTGTTGTATAGGTTTTGTATTTGGCGGATAAAACCGCGTGTACTAATTCTTTGGTAGTTGTTTTCCCATTGCTCCCGGTGATGGCAATGAAAGGGATATTAAATTGCTTCCGGTGGTGGAGCGCCAATTGCTGCAGTGTTTCCAGCACATTGTGTACCATGAATACCCGCCCGTCTGCAATCCCGGTTTCTTCATCTGCCACCACCAGTGCGGCACCCATTTCCAGCGCCTGTTTGGCAAATTGATTGCCATTGAAATTGGGCCCTTTGAGGGCAAAAAATATTTCTCCTTTGGATATTTTCCTGGTGTCTGTCTGTACCTGCGGATGCTGCAGATATAACTCGTATAGTTTTTCAATACTCATTTGTCAAATATAATATAGAACCGCATTGCGTTCTTTTTTCTTCGCGGTTAATGTATTTATTTTTGACTTTCGACTTTCGATTTTCCAACTCACCCCCGTCCCCTCTCTTCCAGAGAGGGGTGCCCAGCATATTAACTGCTCTGCGAAACACAGCGTTCTCTATTCTCTGGGATGAATGTATTTATTTTCGATTTTCGACTTTCGATTTTCCACTTAAAAAAAAGCCCTCACATTTCTGAGAGGGCCTTTTCTATGCTGAAAAAACAGTTATTTACTTACGGCTATTTTGTCTTTGCTTACTGAAATGGTTACCATTTTTGAAACCATTACCTTCCTGGCTGCCTACGCGATCCATTGCGCAACGGAAACCAATCGTGGCACTTGCCTGGTCTTCTTCCAGGTAGCGACGGGTTGCAGGACCGAGCCAGTATGCACGGTCGTTCCAGCTACCACCTTTGTACACACGAGATTTATCACTGATCAGGGTAGTCTTACCATAACCATACTGAACCATGGAAGTAGAGTCACCATCACCATAGTTGATTACATTACCGCGCTGATAGTTGCGGCGGTCTTTGCTTTCTTCATTGGTAACTTCAACCATTTTCACACGGCCGAGGCTGTCTCTTTCAAATTCGCCATTGGCATTTTGATAATTCTTTTTGTACACGTTACCCCTGAATGGATTCAGATCGTCAACATCCATGTTAGACATTGGGCGATAAACGTCGGCTACCCATTCGTTAACGTTTCCAGACATATTATATAAACCAAATCCGTTAGGGAAGAAAGCTTCGATCGGTCCAGGAATAGAGGCGTTATCGTTAAGGCCACCAGCGATACCCATGTTATCACCACTACCTCTTTTAAAGTTGGCCAGGAATTTACCCTGCCAGCTGCCATGACGTGTATCACGCAGGCCGTTCACGTTTTGTGACCATGAGTAAACTTGTTTGTT
This sequence comes from Sphingobacteriales bacterium, assembly GCA_024640465.1. Classification (GTDB taxonomy): domain Bacteria; phylum Bacteroidota; class Bacteroidia; order Chitinophagales; family Chitinophagaceae; genus Pollutibacter. Next base: position 36,470 of record JAHEEX010000003.1, read on the forward strand.
CATGATCAACTCTTCACCACGCTTACCTTCTTTGGTTTTAGCTTTGGGGTTTTGGTTGATATAACCAAGGGCGGCATATTCCCATTCTGCTTCAGTTGGAAGGCGATAATCCGGTAACAGGTAACCATCTTCAAACTTTACATAATTACGCGGCTTGCCGTTTGCATCCATCAAAGGATTTTTCTTGGCGCTTGGCTTGCCAGGGGTAGGAGAATATAAACCCATCAGGTAAGACTTGGTAGTGAAATTCTCTTCACCCTGTCCCTGAACGGTTTTCAGTTGGTTTTTATTTACATATCCTTTTTCAACAAGGATCAACTCATTCACCCTGTTGCTTCTCCAAAGGCAGAAGTCGTTAGCCTGTTTCCAGTTTACACCAACTACAGGATAATCATTATAAGATGGATGGCGGAAATAGTATTCAACCAGTGGTTCGTTGGCGGCAAGTTCACTGCGCCATACAAGCGTATCTGGCTTTGCACCATCAATTACTTTTGCGTATTGAGGATCATCGAAAGCATTTTCCAGCCAGTAGAGATATTCACGATAATGAATATTGGCTACTTCTGTACGGTCGATGTAGAAAGAAGATACGGTAACCCGGCGAGGAACGTTGTTCCAGTCGCCCATTACATCTTCTTCTGCTGCTCCCATGGTAAAGGTACCACCCTGGACAAAAATGAGACCCGGGCCGGTTTTCTGCTCCTTTTCTTTGGAGACATTATAGCCACCCATGTTTTTGTCATTGTAGTTCCATCCGGTTACGGTAGATTTCTCTTTTTTGTTCTTGCCGAACATCCCATTCTTACAGGAAGTGAACAGGGCGGCTGCTGCTAGTACGAATAAAAGGTTTTTCATGCTCAAAGTTTGCATTTTGCTGGATTTAGCTAATTGAAAACGGATAGCTCATTTAAATATTGTACTTATACCCACTAAGTTGGGTTCCAGAAATGCGAATTTATGCGTTTTAATGGATTTGATATCCCTTTAATACCCACAATTATGTTTACTAAATGCTAATTTTGAAGGGATTGTTCCAGGATGAAAAGATGTTTCTGCATTTTTTTAGGGGCACTGCTGATACTGGAAGCGGCAGCACAAAGGACCTATACCGATAATTCCGTACTCTCCTCCGGGGCATGGTACCGGCTTGCCATTACGCAACCCGGTGTGTATAAAATTGACGCAGCTTTTCTCGCAAACCTGGGTATAACCGTTCCGGTTAGTTCATCATCGATCAGGCTTTTTGGTAATGGCGGCAAGATGCTCCCGGAGAATAATGGCGTTTCCCGTCCCGATGACCTCCTTGAAAATGCTATCCAGGTGGAAGATGGAGGCGATGGGAATTTCGGTGGCAGTGATTATTTCCTTTTTTATGCTGATGGTCCAGATGATTGGGTCAAAGACACAGTGAATAAAAACTTCTCCCATCAAAAGAACCTTTATTCAGATGAATCATATTATTATATAACCATTAGCGGATCTGGTAAGAGGATCCCGGTGCAAAATCCACAGGCTCCCGGGGCTGTCATCATTGAAAACTTTGATGAACATTATTATTATGAACTGGATACCATAAACTTTCTTTCAAGTGGTAAACAATGGTATGGGGAGGAGTTCAGCGCCAATCCGGGTCGGGTTGCCAGTCGCGATTTTACCATCAATCTTCCGGGACTCCTGGTAAATACTCCCGTAACCGTTACCAGTGATGTTATTGGAAGGAGTGTTGGCCAGGGTAGTCGTTTTGACGTTCGCCTGAATAATATTCCGCTGTATCAGCATGTGCTGCAGCCACTACCTGGTGTATTATATGAACCGGTTGCTACCACCAGTCAACTCAGCACCACGATCAATCTTTCCGAAGCCAGGTTGCTGTTGAATTTCACGTTCACACCAGGTAGTGTAAACAGTCAGGGATGGCTAAACTGGTTCGAGATTTTTTGTACCCGCGACCTGAGCCTTAACGGAATTAATCAATTACAGTTCCGTCACTGGGGCAGTGTTTCGCCAGGCAACAGGGCGGAATTTATCGTAAAAAATGCAAACCAGGGAACGCGTATCTGGGAAGTCACTGATCCCCGTCAACCCGTTTCCATGGCTCTTCAAAATGGAACAGCAGACAGTCGTTTTCGGAATGATTGTTCAAGGCTCCGGGAGTATATCGCATTCACAGGTAATGGCTTTTTGCTACCCCGGCCATTGGGCCGGATATCCAACCAGAACCTGCACCGGCCAGTAAATGCCGGGATGATCATTATTACAACGGCTGCTTTTTTAGGAGAAGCAAAAAGACTGGCGGATCATCACCTTCAACGGGAAAACCTCGTAAGTTATATCGCAGACATTATCCAGGTTTACCAGGAGTTTTCTTCCGGGAGCCCAGATCCTACCGCGATTCGTGATTATGTGAAAATGTTTTACGACAGGGCGGGGGTGGACTCCACCCGCAGGCCAAGATACCTGCTGCTTTTTGGCGATGCATCATTTGATTATAAGAACCGCGTTTCCGGAAATACAAACCTGGTGCCTGCATATCAGGGCCCTTTTTCACTGGACCCATTAACAACCTTTACATCTGATGATTATTACGGTTTCCTGGATGATGGAGATGATATAAATACATTGATCCCGCAAAGCTACCTCGACATTGGCATTGGCCGGATTCCCGCAGAAACCCCGGCCGAAGCAAAGATCATTACGGATAAAATCATTCGGTATCATAATGCTTCGTCATTAGGTCCCTGGAGGAATCAACTCAGTTTTGTTGCAGATGATGAGGATCAGAATATCCACCTGAATGATGCTGAGTTGCATACCGGATTATTATCAACCATTGCGCCGGAATGGAACCAGCAGAAGACTTACCTCGATGCATTCAGGCAAGAGAGCGGCACGGGAGGAAGCCGGTATCCCCAGGTGAATGAATCAATCAACAGCCGCATTTTCACCGGAACCCTGATCTGGAATTACAGCGGACATGGCGGCAATAAGAGGCTTGCGCAGGAGGCCATACTGGACGAAGAAATGGTCAACAGCTGGCGAAATGAAAATAAGTTACCGCTTTTTATTACCGCCACCTGTGATTTTGCACCATATGATAATCCCCTTACAAAGTCGATAGGAGAAAAGATATTGCTTGGTCAAAGTTCCGGGGGTATTGCACTCATGACCACCACAAGGTTGGTATTTGCATTCAGTAACAGGGTGATCAATAATAATTATCTCCGTTTTGCCATGCAGAGGCAAGCCAATGGTCAGTATCTGTCATTGGGAGATGCCGTAAAACAAACCAAAAATTTTACTTATCAGAATTCAGGAGATGTGATCAATAACCGGAAATTCACGCTGCTAGGCGATCCGGCATTGACCCTCGGGTTTCCTTCGGCCAGTGTGCGCACTGTGTCAATAAATGGCAAGCCTGCCAACGCATTCACCGATACCATAAAAGCCCTCAACAGGTATACCATAAGTGGCGAGGTTACAGATCTGAATGGCATCCTCCTCAGTAATTTTAATGGCTCCATTTATCCTTCTATATATGATAAAGAGCAATCGGTTTCAACCCTTGCAAATGATCCCGGCAGCAGCGTAACAAGTTTCAGGGTACAGCAGAACCTATTATATAATGGTAAAATCAAAGTGGTGAATGGGAAGTTCAGCTACACTTTTATTGTTCCGAAAGATATCAATTACCAGCCTGGCAAGGGCAGGATCAGTTACTACGGTGATGATGGCATTAAAGAAGCCAATGGATTGAATACGGATCTGTTGATCGGTGGATTAGGCAATGAAGTGAAGGATGACGGAGATGGGCCGGCCATGAAAGCTTTTTTAAATGATGAAAAATTTGTGAATGGCGGACTCACCAACGAAACCCCTGTTTTGATCATTAAATTAACCGATTCGTCCGGGATCAACACAGTTGGCACGGGAATTGGTCATAACCTGACCGCTGTAGTAGATGACAATACCCGCGAAACCTTCATCCTGAATGATTTTTATGAGGCAGAGCAGGATAGTTATCAGTCGGGCAAAGTACGTTTTCAGCTGCCTAAACTGGAAGAAGGATTTCACCGTATTTCCATTAAGGCCTGGGATGTTTTTAATAATTCGAGTGAATACCTGTTGGAATGCCAGGTAGTGAAGAAAGAAGAGTTGTCTATTAAACATGTATTAAATTATCCTAATCCGTTCACAACCCGCACGCAGTTTTGGTTTGAGCATAACCGCCCGGGAGAGGAACTTCAGGTAACCGTACAGGTAATGACCATCAGTGGTAAACTGGTGAAAACCATTGCAAAAACAATAAAAAGCGACGGAAATCGTTCAAGTGAGATAGAATGGGATGGTAGAGATGATTATGGCGGAAAGCTCGGCAGGGGGGTATATATCTACCGGCTCAGGGTACGAAGTGGGGATGGTAAAGTGCAGGAAAAATTAGAAAAGTTGTTGATTTTATAGCAGTTACATTAAAAATTGTATTTTTAGCTCCCCAAAACGAATTGATGGCATAGACTTCTACCCAATATTTTATACTAATAGCCAAACACCTTTTCATGAAAAGATTTATGTCGAAACTCTCTTTGGGAGTAGTGTGTCTTATTTCTGCCATCGGAACCTATGCGCAAACAACAGACCCGATAAATGTTGTAACATCAGCGGTCCCTTTTCTTCGGATCTCACCGGATGCCCGTGCGGGCGGTATGGGTGACCTTGCCGTGGCTACTTCTCCGGATGCTAATGCACAGTTTTATAACCTGTCTAAATATGCTTTTGCAGAAAGCAAAGGTGCTGTAGCGCTAACTTATACTCCATGGCTGAAAGAACTTGGACTGAATGATGTATACCTGACCACCCTTGCCGGGTATTATAAGTTTGATGATGTTCAGGCCGTTTCAGGTTCTCTCAGGTATTTCAGCTTGGGTAATATTCAATTCACGGATAACCTTGGAAACGACCTCAATTCGTTCCGTCCAAGGGAATTTGCCATTGATGCGGGTTACTCACGGAAACTTTCAGACAACCTGAGTTTAGGTGTGGCATTACGTTATATTAATTCAAACCTTGCCGGTGGTGCTTCTGTAAATGGCGTATCCTACAAGGCCGGGCAATCTGTAGCGGGTGATATCACCCTTTTCTATACAACCATGAAAGACAATGGAACAGGATGGAATTTTGGCGCTGCTTTCACCAACCTCGGAACCAAGATCGGATATACGGATGATGCTTCTCAAAAAGATTTTATTCCTGCCAATATGGGATTAGGAGCAGTGTATACCAAGACATTTAACGAAGTAAATAAAGTTTCTTTTGGACTGGACATTATGAAGCTGATGGTTCCAACTCCGCCGGCATTGGGTGATTCAGCAGGCCTTGCAGAATATCGCAGCCAGGGTGTTGTGCCCAGTTGGTTCACTTCTTTTGCTGATGCCCCGGGAGGTTTCAGTGAAGAACTCCAGGAGTTTTATTTTGCATTGGGTGGTGAATATTGGTACAATAACCAGTTCGCATTCAGGGCAGGTTATTTTTATGAAAATGAAAATAAGGGTAACCGCCAATACTTCTCCATGGGTGCGGGTATCAAGTACAATATTTTTGGTTTGAATTTTTCTTACCTGATCCCTTCAGGCTCTGGTGTAAACAGGAACCCTTTGTCTAATACCATCCGCTTTAGCCTGGTATTTGATTTTGACGGGTCAGGTGGGAATGAATAATTGATTTATACTTTTTTCAAAGCGAAAGCCACTTTGCGCCATTGCGGTGAAGAGTGGCTTTTTTGTTTTATTTTCATGCATATAAATACGCTTATGTCATTTAGAATCGGCTTTGGTGTTGACTTTCATCAGTTGGTAGCAGGACGCGACCTTTGGATAGGTGGAGTAAAAGTGCCCTTTCACCTTGGAGCAAAAGGGCACAGTGATGCGGATGTATTATTACATGCCATTTGTGATGCCATGCTCGGTGCAGCGGCACTGGGGGATATTGGTGTTCATTTCCCGGATACCAGCGCTGATTTCAAAAATATAGACAGTAAGATATTATTAGCAAGAAGCATGGATTTGATTGCGGCAAAAGGTTATAAAGTGGTGAATGTAGATAGTACACTTTGCCTCGAAGAGCCTAAAATAAAACCTTATGTGCCGGAGATGCAACAGGTGATCAGTGGTATCCTTCAACTTGAATTAGATGCGGTTTCGGTTAAAGCAACCACCACAGAGAAAATGGGTTTTGTGGGGCGTGGAGAGGGGCTGGTGGCCTATGCTTCGGTCTTGCTTACCCGGTAGTTTTTTCCACTTTCTTTTAATCGTATACAAATTTTGACACAGATACCACTGTAGAACAGCCGGAAAATACAAATACAGAAAAAATCTGGTATTTCTTCCGGCTGTTTTTCTGTGTATTCTGTGGCTAATTTTTCATGACAATTTTATTCAAAGCTTTTAGTTGCTATTTTCCCTTTGTGGTTAAACCAACTTTTTCCATCCTTTAACGCTGTTTTCCCCTCAAGTCCGTTAATTTTGCGCCATGTCTGAATTAACCATCCGTATTATCAATCAATCCGTTAATCCCCTGCCGGTTTATGCAACGGATGGGTCTTCCGGAATGGATTTGCGGGCTTCACTTGATGCAGATATTGTATTGGCACCCCTGGAAAGGTGCCTGGTGCCAACCGGTTTGTTTCTGGAGATCCCTACAGGATTTGAAGCACAGATAAGGCCAAGAAGCGGACTTGCCATAAAACAGGGTTTAACCTGTTTGAATACACCAGGTACTATTGATGCAGATTACAGGGGGGAAATAAAAGTGATCCTGGTTAATTTGTCTGCAGAAGTACAGCATATCCATCATGGCGACCGCATAGCTCAAATGGTTTTCCAGAAAGTGGAAAAAGTAAACTGGATGGAGGTTTTGGAGATCAGTGAAACAGGCAGAAGTGCAGGTGGTTTTGGCCATACAGGGAAACAATAATTGTTATCATCGCAATCATGAAAATATTCACTTTTTTATTTCTTGTTTTGACCCTGGCTGCCGGATGTCGTTCAACCAAAAAGATATCCTCCACCATGACTATTAAAGAAGATACAGCCATTATAGTTCAAAACCCGGCTGAATCGGATTCAGTTAAAATTATAAAGGAGGCATTTGGGAAGATCGAAAAAAATCATATTGACTTCAGCACTTTTTCTGCAAAAGTGAAGATGGATTATAAAGACAGCAAGGACCGGAATTATGATTTCAATGCGTTTATTCGCATTAAAAAAGACAGCATTATCTGGGTCTCTGTTATAGCTGCCCTGGGCATCGAGGCCTTCAGGGTAATGATCACGCCGGATAGTGTGATGATACAGGATAAGCTGAACAAGACCATCCAGTATCAAACGGTTTCTTATTTGAAAGAGATAACACAGCTGCCATTTGACTTTAGCACTTTACAGGACCTGATCATTGGTAACCCGGTGTATGTAACCGGCGAAGTAAAAATGTATAAGGATGATGGGAACCTTGTAACCATGTCTATGTTGGGAACTTTATTTAAACACCTGATGACCTTTGACAAGAACCAGTTTAACCTGATGTTCAGTAAGCTGGATGATGTGGACCTTGCAAGAAGCAGATCAGCGAACCTGGCATATGATAAATATGAAGCCAATGGCAAATGGCAGTTCGCCACTGTAAGGCGTATCACTGTTGCAGAAAAAACAAGAGTGGATGTAGATATGGAGTTCAAGCAAGTGGAATTTGATAAACCACAGAACTATCCTTTCTCTGTTCCGCGTAATTACAAATTGAAGTAATTTTAACAAAACTGGAGGCAATATCCCGCTTCATTTACGTTTGATGAAACGGGTAATTCCATGTAAACCTCAAAAGATTCCGGCATGCAAATCCTACGATTGATCGCTTTTTTCCTGTTTATGATCCCTGCGCTGCACCTGTCGTTACAGGGACAAACAAGGGAAGAACTGGAGAAAAAAAGAAAAGAAATCCAGCAGGAAATTGAAGAATTACAAAGGGCCCAAAGTGCCATCAGTAAAGACAAGAAAGCCAGCCTTGGCCAGCTAAACCTGATCCAGAGCAAATTGCAGAAGAGAAATGCGGTGATCGACAATATCAATTCCCAGGTCAGGCTTATTGATAATAATATCTATAATAATAACCGCGAGATATATCGCCTGCAAAAACAGATCGATACCCTTAAAGAGCATTACGGAAGGACCATTGAATATGCCTATAAGAACCGGAGTAATTATGATATGCTCAATTTCATTTTCACTTCCACCAGTTTCAATGACGCCGTTAAAAGGATATCCTACCTCAAGAGTTACCGGACTTACAGGGACGACCAGGTAGCTAATATCAATAAAACAAAAGCGACACTTGAAAACCGGATAGCCACACTGTCGGAAAATAAAAAAGAAAAAAGCCAGGTGCTTGTAGAACAAAGCAAACAAATGAAGATCCTGGAAGAAGAAAAAAAAGAAAAGAGTGGATTTGTGAATAAATTGAAGTCAAGGGAAAAGGAACTGGAGAAGGAAATGGCGGCTAAAAAAAGAGTTGAACGGAATCTGCAAAATGCCATTGCGTCTATTGTTCGCCGTGAGATTGAAGCCGCACGTAAAAAAGCAGCTGATGATGCCAGAAAGCTTGCGGAAGCAAATGCAGCAAAGCCTAAAACCAATGCACCAGAGGCAGCTGCTCCAAAGAATACACCCAGTGTACGGAAAGCTACCCCACTGGAAAGCACACCCGAAGTAACCCGCGTTTCTGTGGGGTTTGAAAATAACCGCCGTAACCTGCCATGGCCGGTGGATAAGGCCAATGTTACATCAGGTTTCGGTAAGAAAAAGATCGAAGGGACAACGCTTGTTGAAGATAATATAGGACTTACCATTGGTACGCAGGAAGGGATAGCGGTGAAGGCTGTGTTTGAAGGAATTGTTTCATCTATATATGATGTTGCAGGCAGTCAGACCGTCACCATCAAGCATGGTAAATATTTTACAACCTATTATAACCTTACAGGGGTTAATGTTTCCAAAGGCCAGGAAGTTAAAATGGGCCAGGTGATTGGCAAGGCGGGCGTTAATGATGATGGCGACGGAGAGATATTGTTTGTTGTGAACAACGAGGCAACATTTGTTGATCCGCAGTTGTGGTTGAAGTCTAAATAAAAAATTTAACCGCAAAGACACAATGGCGCAAATTCCGTAACCCGGTCAGACCGGGATGCGACACCTCAGGCCAGCACTCCCGCAATTACTTTTTCATATAACTCTTCATACTGCGGAACGATATTGGAGATATCAAAACGCAAGGCCTGTGTTTGCGCATTTTCTTTAAATGAAGCGAGTGTCTTGTCGTCTTTGAGAATACTGATCGCCTGTTTACTCATCCCTTCCACATCACCCACATTACTCATATAGCCATTCTTTCCCGGAATTATAATTTCGGGTAAACCACCCGCATTACTTGCTACAACCGGTGCGCCTCCTGCCATGGCTTCCAGCGCGGCAAGCCCGAAACTTTCATATTCTGAAGGAAGGAGAAACAGGTCTGAAATCACATAGATCTCTTCCATATCCTGTTGTTTGCCCACAAAACGAACATCATCACATATATCCAGTTCACGGCTCAATTCTTCTGCCATCGGGCGCTCAGGACCATCACCCACCAGCAGTAATTTAGAAGGGATCTCTTTCCTGACATTGGCGTAGATATGGATCACGTCTGTTATTCTTTTTATCTTACGGAAATTCGAAGCATGCAGTAGGATCCTTTCCCCGTTAGGTGCGATCACTTTACGAAAAGCATCAATAGGCTTTTTGCTGAAGCGTTTTATGTCCACAAAATTATGGATGACCTCAATCTCTTTTTCGATCTTGAAATTGGCAAAAGTTTCTTCCCGGAGGTTATCCGAAACCGCGGTGATGGCATCGCTCTGGTTAATGGAAAAAGTTACAACAGGTGCATATGTTTTATCCTTTCCTACAAGGGTGATATCGGTGCCGTGCAGGGTAGTGATCACCGGTATGCGGATATTTTCCTGTTCCAGGATCTTTTTAGCCATGTATGCTGCAGCTGCATGCGGAATAGCGTAATGCACATGCAAGAGGTCCAGGTGGTTATTCCGGATCACATCTACCATGGTACTGGCCAGGGCGGTCTCATATGGCGGAAAGTCAAAAAGCGGGTAAGTTGGAACCCTAACTTCATGATAAAAAATATTAGCGCTGAAACCGGTTAGGCGAACGGGTTGCTGATAGGTAATAAAATGGATATTATGTCCCTTATCGGCCAGTGCTTTTCCCAGTTCTGTAGCTAAAACGCCGCTTCCGCCAAATGTTGGATAACAAACAATCCCGATATTCATGACTGCAGTTTAAATGTGAGAACGAAGGTAAACATATAAATTTAGAAATATGTTGCGGTGCAATAGTATGAATATTCGTAAAAGCAGCCCCACCTTTGATCATATTTCACTAAGATTTATTACTTTGTTGACTCAAATTACGGTTATGAGAAAAATGATATGGTCCATTGTTTTAATTCTTTTGGTCCTTGGCGCTGGGTTTGTCTACTGGAAGTTCTATTTTGTTTTCGGTGAAGGCGCAAAAGCAGGGGAATTGAATTTCCTGGTAAAAAAAGGATATGTTTTCAAGACCTGGGAAGGTAAACTCATCCAATCGGGACTGCGGTCCAAGGCTGCTAATACCGTACAATCATACGACTTTGATTTTTCTGTAACCGATGAAGCTGTTGCGCAAAAATTATTGTCGAGTGAAGGAAAAATTTTCAACCTCCACTATAAAGAATATATGGGCGCGTTGCCATGGAGGGGATATAGTAAATATGTGGTAGACAGTATTATTTCCATCACTGAGGTCACTCATTAACCTAAAATCATATGCGAATATTCCGTTTAATTCCGGCAGTCCTGCTGGGTGTTTTTTTCATGCCCGTTGTGCATGCTCAATCCGCGGCTGATTCCATCGTACTTCGACGAATGGCAGATGATATACTGCGCAAGAATGCTGCGTACGAAAACCTCCGTTTTCTTTGTAAGAAAGTGGGCTCCCGTTTGTCCGGTTCTGCAGGTGCTGAGAAAGCCGTTATAGAAACGGCTCGTATGCTTCGGGAGGCTGGTGCAGATACTGTTTATCTTCAGCCTTGCATGGTTCCACACTGGGTGCGGGGAGCAAAAGAAGAAGCTAATATTACACTCTCCAATGGCAAGACCTTCACTTTGAAAGCGGCCGCGCTGGGTAATTCTGTAGGAACACCGGCTAAAGGGATCAGTGCCCATATTATTGAAGTAAAGAATTTTGCTGAGTTGGATAACCTGGGTAAAGCCGGGGTAGAAGGAAAAATTGTTTTCTATAATTATCCGATGGACCCTACCAATGTGGCCACTTTCAGATCATATGGACAGGCTGGTGCATACCGGGGCAACGGACCATCTATGGCAGCAAAATATGGTGCCGTGGGTGTAATGATCCGGTCGCTGGCATCTAACGTAGACGATTACCCGCACACTGGCGCAACCCGTTATAATGATTCATTTCCCAAATTACCGGCCATAGCCATCAGTACCCGTGATGCAGATTACCTGAGTGAGGCTTTGCAGAAAAAGCAGGTGACTAAGGCTTATTTCAAAACCAATGCGGAAATGTTGCCCGATGTTCAATCTTACAATGTAGTAGGGGAGATACGCGGCACTGAGTTTCCAGATGAAATCATCACCGTAGGCGGCCATCTCGATAGCTGGGACCTGGCCGAAGGGGCGCATGACGACGGCACAGGATGTGTACAGAGCATTGAAGTTATTCGCGTAATGAAAGCCCTCGGCATTAAGCCAAAGCGAACCATACGTGCAGTAATGTTCATGAATGAGGAAAATGGGTTGAGAGGCGGTACAGCGTATGCAGAACAAGCCAAAAAAGAAAATAAGAAATTCATTTTTGCACTCGAAAGTGATGCCGGCGGATTTGTTCCCAGGGGATTTGGTGTTTCTGCAAACCCGGATCAGGCAGCAAAGATTTTTGCCTGGAAGTGGCTTTTTCAACCTTATGGTGCAGGTGATTTCACGTCAGGAGGTGGTGGTGCAGATATAGGACCGTTAAAGCCGTTAGGCACTGCCATGGCAGGGTTGAGCCCGGATTCACAGAGGTATTTTGATGTGCATCATGCATCTACTGATGTTTTTGAGGCCGTGAGTCCGAGGGAACTTAATTTAGGGGCCATTGCTATGGCTGGTTTAATTTATTTGGTAAGTGAATATGGCCTATAAGGAGTCGGGAGTCTTTAGTCGGGAGTCAACAGTCGATGCCCCGGTTCGTCTCTCCACGAACCGGAAAACGAGATGTTCACGAAGATGGTTCGTGAGGACACGAACCATGGCATCGTGGTGAAGTGAAAATGGACTCTGAATTTAACCGCAAAGAAAAGCATCTAGGACGCTATGAGCAAAGGAACTGTTTATCTTATCCCAACCGTATTAGCGGAAGACGGCTTTGCGGCTGTTCCGGCGTATACACTTGATGCCATAAAAGCATGTGCTGTTTTTTTTGTAGAAGAAGAAAGAACGGCCAGGCGATATCTCAAAAAGTTGTGGCGGGAGATGGTAATAGATCATTACCAGTGGCATGTTATTGATAAAAAAAATCCGGAGGTTAAAAAAGCAATGGAAGATGCGCTGCGTGCAGGCCTTACCGTTGGTATCATGAGTGAGGCCGGTTGCCCGGGAGTAGCAGATCCCGGGCAGGACCTCGTGGCCCTGGCACAAAGCAGGGGTGCAATAGTGAAACCACTGGTTGGCCCCAGTTCCATTTTATTGGCACTGATGGCCAGTGGTATGAATGGACAGCATTTTCGTTTCAAAGGATATCTTCCTATTGATCAGTTGCAAAGGAATAAAGTGATCAAGGAACTGGAGGCTGATTCTGCTAAAACAGGATGCACACAAATTTTCATCGAAACGCCTTATCGTAATAACCAGATGCTCGACAGCCTGCTGAAAATTTGCCAGCCTGCAACGCGTTTATGCATTGGCGTAGATATCACTTCTGCTAATGAGAAGATTCAAACCAGGACCATTGCAGACTGGAAGAAAGACATTCCGGAGCTGCATAAGAAACCGGTGATTTATTTGATAAGTGTATGAATTGATTTAGAGGATAGAGGGCAGAGGATAGAGGATAGAGGATAGAGGATAGAGGATAGAGAATACATAAACATCTGGATTGGCTGCCCTCTACCCTCTGCCCTCTACCCTCTATCAACTATTCTTCTGTTCATGCATACTTATCGTAGCCGCAATAACCGCATAAGCCGGTGCAAGAACCCAGCCAATCACAATAATGCCGTGCATCATATAAAAAACCAAACCATTGCCTATTGCCAACCCTTTATGTTTACCCACATATTCAATACTTTTTGAAACATTCATCTGTTTCCTTTCGCAACTGTAATCAAGCATGGAGAATCCATAGTAATAGCATTCCACAAATAAGGCAAGAATTGGCGTGGCCCAGCCAATGACCGGAATAAAAGAGAGTATAAGAATGGATAAAGTGTATACTGTTTGCCAGAGTGTATTGCGTAATGCAAGCCGGATACCCCGGATCATATCAGCCCAAAGTTGTTTCATGCTGAAAGGGTAATCACGCCCTTCAATAATGGAAGAAGTTTTTTCGCTCAGGTAGGCGAAGATCGGGGAACCTAAAATCAGCCAGATATATTTGAACAGGGAAAAGTAAAAGAACATGAGGATGATCCAGAAAATGATACCGGCGAGGGTAAAGAAGAATCCGAGCCAGCTGTTTTCTAATTTTTGCACCCAGTTGCGGATACCACTGAATTCAGTGAGGTACTCAATTACCCCTGTAGCAGAACGGCCGAAGAAATACATGCTGGCCGCAAATAACAGCGCATAGATGATGCCGGGAATGAGTATCCATTTCCACAGCCGGTTCTGGATAATGAACTGGTGGGCTTTAAAATAGGATTGTACGGCTATTACGATTTCTTTTAGCAAGCCAGTGGTTTTTATTTATGTTTGTTACAGGGTAAGGGCTGGGGTTAAAACTTTTTCCTTTACCAAACATAAGATAAATATTCTCAGAAACGGGACCATTGTGAAAAAACTCAAGGCCTCATATTACCAACGCAGTGATGTGGTGGAAATTGCCCGGGATTTGTTGGGTAAATTGGTCATTACCAAATGGGAAGGCCAGCTGACTGCAGGCAGGATCGTGGAAACGGAAGCTTACCGGGGTATTACAGACAGGGCCTCTCATGCATTTGGTGCAAAGCGGACGGCAAGGACCGAGGTCATGTACGCCACGGGAGGAATTGCCTATGTATATCTTTGTTACGGGCTCCATCATCTTTGCAATGTTGTAACGGGCACAAGGGATGAACCTCATGCGGTACTGCTCAGGGGGATCGAGCCGGTGGAGGGACTAACTATAATGAGTAAACGAACTGGCAAGGGTAAGGATGATAAAACGATTGGTGCCGGGCCGGGTAATCTTTCCAGGGCATTGGGCATATCTTTAGCCCATAACGGTCATAGCCTGCTGGGGGATTCTTTTTATATTGCGGAAGACGGGTTCCTGTTACCGGAAAAGAATATCATGGCCACTCCCAGGATTGGCGTTGATTATGCGGGGGAAGATGCCAGCCTGCCTTACCGGTTCATCATCCATAATAATCCATGGATCAGTAAAAAAAATGCTTTTTTACCCATAAAAAATGATTGATTGAATAACATAAGTTTTCCAAACCAACTGTTACAGAAAATTTCCTTCTGGCTGGGACCGATATTATTCTTTTTTTTAATTTTTGTTAACCCGCTGCATCTTGATGAAAAGGCCAGTCGCGTAGTGGCTGTTGCCGCTCTCATGATCACCTGGTGGATCAGTGAAGCCATGCCTATGCCTGCGGTGGCCCTGATTCCGCTGGTACTGTTCCCATTATTAGGCATCTCCACTATTTCTGAAACAGCAGCACCCTATGCCAATGAAGTGATCTTCCTTTTCATGGGCGGATTCCTGATCGGGCTGGCGATAGAAAAATGGAACCTGCATAAACGCATTGCTTTATCAATAGTAAAGGTCACGGGGACGAGTGGTAACCGCATCATCCTGGGATTTATCCTAGCCACGGGATTCCTGAGTATGTGGCTGAGTAACACTGCAACAACGATGATGATGTTTCCGATTGCACTTTCAGTAATCAGTGTGGTGAAGGGAACTGGAGTTGATGAAAAGAGTGCGATAAATTTTTCCCTGTGCATCATGTTATCCATTGCATATGCTTCCAATTTCGGGGGCATTGCCACCATCATTGGTACACCGCCTAATGTGGCGTATACATCTTTTATCAATAAACGATATGGATATGATGTTTCCTTTGCCAACTGGATGATCGTATGTTTACCAATTGCGTTAATTCTGTTGCTTTCCCTTTATTTCGTTCTGGTAAAATGGCTCTATCCTAACAAGATCGCCACCAGTGCTAAAATGCAGGACATGATCCATTCGGGGCTTTCAGAACTGGGCCCGATGCAGCAGCCAGAGAAGCGGGTACTCTTTGTTTTTGTACTTACCGCAATGCTGTGGATCACCCGCGACCTGATCAACAAATTGGGCTGGTTCAGGCTGGATGATAACATGATAGCCATATTTGGCGCTTTGTTATTATTCATCATACCTGCACGCGCAGCCGAAGATAGTCAGAAAAAGATCCTCGAATGGCGCGATACAGGTTCCATGGCCTGGGGGATATTGTTATTGTTTGGTGGTGGAATAACACTTGCCAGCGCGATGGAAAAGGCAGGACTGATTAAATTGTTGGGTAGCTGGATCGCCGGGTTTTCTGGTTCCAATTTATTGGTCATTATCATTGTAATAACAGTGCTTTCCATATTTATGAGCGAATTGATGAGTAATATCGCACAGGTGATTGTTCTGGCGCCGGTGGTGAGCGGCATTGCGGATGCTATTGGAATGAATCCCTTCCTGTTGGGAATTCCCATGACACTGGCGGCGAGTTGCGCTTCGATGATGCCGATGGGCACACCACCCAATGCGATCGTTTTTGCCAGCGGGCATATTCAAATGAAACAGATGATGAAGGCTGGGTTTGTGATGAATATCATCAGCATCGTGTTGATTGTGCTGTTCTGTTACCTGGTATTGCCACACTTCCTAAGCTTAACCGCAAAGTAATTTTTAAAAGCTCGCTGTATAGGAAAAATAACTTTTTTATATCAGCCACGGTATACACAGAAAAACAGAAGGAGTAACAGCCAGTTTCTTTCCTGTATTTCCTTTTTCCCGCTGTTTATCCGTGGCCTCCGTGGCAATTAGTATATTTAACACAACTTTATTAAGCGCCAAGTAACGAAGACTAAAACTTGGGGCAGTTCAGTTTTTTCAGGTTGGGATCTGCAGGCTTACGGATATATATAAGCGAAATTTCCGTGCCGCCTCTTCCGTTGGAAGCCGTATTCAGGGATGAGTTGTTGATATCATACGAAA
>JAHEEX010000229.1 GCA_024640465.1 Sphingobacteriales bacterium
GTAAATCATTATAAGGAATTACTTCAAAACCTGGCATGAAGGGCCCGAAATGCCGGGTAGATGAAGGGTCTGAACTAAATGAAATCACCGTGCTGGTTCGGCCATGAAAATTATGGGAGCATACAATGATCCTGGCTTTATTATCAGGAACACCTTTTACCTCATAAGCCCAACGCCGCGTAAGTTTGATGGCTGTTTCTACGGCTTCCACACCGGTGTTCATAGGTAACACCTTATCATAACCGAAAAATTCAGTAATGAATTTTTCATATTCACCCAGGTGATTGTTGTGAAAAGCCCGGGATGTGAGGGTAAGTGTACGCGCCTGTTCCACCAAAACATCGATAATTGTTGGATGGCAATGACCTTGATTTACCGCAGAATAACCGCTGAGAAAATCAAAATATTTTTTCCCGTCAACATCCCATACATACACACCTTCGCCCTTTTCGAGAACAACCGGCAATGGATGATAGTTATGTGCACCATATTTTTCTTCCAGATCTAAATAATATTGGGTTTTGTCAGACACCTGTATAGTGGTATGCATACATGAAATTTAGTAATGAAAAGTAAAGACTAATAAAAGAATAGGGCAGATGCAGACAACTTAGTGATTAAGCAGGTCCAGGTTGGACGAGAGGAATGCAGGTATGTTCTGTTGTAAGTTTGACATGTCTGGACTGCAAGATACAAAAATCCGGGAAATTCTTACCTCGGGGCGGTTATAAGGGGAAATACCTGGTATCCGGCAGGAAAAACTTTTGTGGGTAGCTTTCCTTTTTCAAATATACCATAGACTGAAGAACCACTGCCGGTCATGGAAGCATATACGGCCCCAAGGGAGTATAGTTGATTTTTGATCTCACCGATAGCCGGAAATTGGGGGAAAATTGTCCTTTCAAAATCATTCACCAGTTCTGCTCGCCAGGTAGAAACAGGTTGCTGAATTATGCCGTAAATAGACTTTTCAGGCACTCTTGGGACCATTCCGGCAAAGGCCTTTGCTGTATTAATATGAATACCCGGATGAACCAATAATATCTCGTAACCAGTCAGGTTGATGGCGATATTCTCCAGTCTTTCTCCCTTTCCCTGGGCAAAGCAAGGTTTATTTAAAATAAAAAAGGGACAATCACTGCCGAGTTGTAAGGCATAACTGGCTAACTGTTCATCTTTTAATTGAAGATTGAAAAGATTGTTTAGTAAACGCAAAGTAAAAGCACCATCTGCTGATCCGCCACCCAGGCCTGCACCAGTGGGAATGCGTTTGTGTAAATGCATTAATATGCCAGGAATATTTGGGAAATCTTTTTTCAGCATATTGTATGCTTTGACACAAATATTATCATCCGGATTTCCATCAATGCTAATACCACTGCTGCTGAATATGATTTGTCTGCCAGCAGTAAAAGGTGGATTTTGAGGTATGATCTCCAATGCATCGCAAAGACTGACGGGACAAAAAAAAGTTTCCAGGTCGTGGTATCCATCAGGCCTTTTGCGAATGATGTTTAGTCCCAGGTTGATCTTTGCATTGGGAAACAGGATCATGTTGGCTATTTGTTGGTGCGACTATTGATCTCATCGCGAATGGCAATAGCCCGGATATAATCCTCCTGCTCCAGCACATCATTCAGGAGTGTATTTAATTCTTCGAGGCTGAGGGATTTTAGGTCGTCGTGACTCACTGATTCTTCTGTTGAGGTAGAGGATACTACTGCTTTTTTCTTTTTGCCGCCTGTATCTTCCATCAAAATACCTGCGTTTTCGAGGATATTTTCATAAGTATAAATAGGACAGCCAAAACGGACTGCCAGTGCCAGGGCATCGGAGGTCCGTGAATCTATTTCTACCGTATCATTATCGTTACTGCATAAAAGTTTCGAATAGAAAATGCCTTCCTGCAAGTCGCAGATCACTACCTCATGAAGTTCCACATTAAAAGCCATCATAAAGTTTTTCATGAGGTCGTGTGTCAGCGGGCGGCTCGGTTGCATCCTTTCCAGGGCAACGGCGATAGCCTGTGCTTCAAATCCGCCAATAACGATAGGCAGCCTGCGCAATCCATTTACTTCGCCCAAAACCACGGCATATGAATGGGTTTGGGTTATACTATGAGAAAGGGCTACTATTTCCAATTCAATTTTCTTCATATATGGCCACGAATGTACATTAAATTTTGAAAGTTAAAGGTAGAGGATAGAGGTTAGAGGGCAGAGCGCAGGAACAGCCGGAAAAGAGGGTAGGGGCAGAGGGCAGGAACTGCCGGAGAAGAGGGCAGAGGGCAGCAACAACCAGAATGCCTTTGCTAGCCTCTACCCTCTGACCTCTACCCTCTATTCCTACTTCCCCTTCAACTTCCTTACCGCTTCAATCACTTTTGGCATTACTTCAAAAGCATCACCAACAATTCCATAATCTGCGGCCTTGAAGAATGGGGCTTCAGGGTCTTTATTTACAACAACGATCACTTTACTGCGGTTTACTCCGGCCAGGTGCTGTATAGCGCCGGAAATGCCTATCGCGAAATATAAATTTGGAGCTATAGCCAAACCGGTTTGTCCTACGTGTTCATGATGGGGGCGCCAGTGTGCATCAGCAACAGCGCGACTACAAGCAGTTGCCGCCCCAATCAGGTTGGCAAGGTCTTCCACAAGTCCCCAGTTTTCCGGTCCTTTTAACCCCCGGCCGCCACTAATAACCAGTTCAGCTTCCCCAAGAGGAACAGCGCCACTTACTTTATTTGTTGCTGTAATCTTAACCCTGGGTGATCCTGCAGAGATAGTTAAATTGTTTATGGCTGCAGTTCCATCAACCATTGTGATGGAGTATGAATTAGGGTTAAGTGCAACAATTTTGATGTCGGTTTTAACAGCGATCTGTGCGAATGCCTTTCCGGAGAATACATTTTTCTTCACAACAAAGCCATTACTCAGATCCGGTAATGCAACAGCACCCGCCACCAATCCGGCTTTTAAGCGGGCAGATAAACGAGGCGCCACCGCTTTGCCGGAAAGGTTATTGGAAAAAACAACCACAGTTGCTTGCAACTGTTTTACGGCATCCGCTATTACGGCTGCATATTGTTGCGCATCCAGGTGATCGAGCGATGCGTCATTTACATGGTGAATCTTATTTACCCCATATTTGCCCAAAGAACTGAGGTCATCTTTTATGGTACCCAATACAAGGCCTTCAGCTGAAGTACCCATCATTTCGGCCAGTTTGGCTCCATAGGAAAGGGCTTCGTAAGAAGACTTCTTAATGTGTCCTTCAAACTGGTCTGCAAATATTAAAACTGACATATGAAAACCTTTTTAAGAATTGATCAATGTTTACAACTTAGATAATCTTGGCTTCTTCATGAAGAAGGCGAACAAGTTCCTCCGGATTGTCTGCCGGAACAAGTTTAACACCTGCTTTAGCGGGTGGCAGGGTAAAGGAAACGATCTCTGTAAGCGTTTCAGCAGCAGCAGGATCCACTACCTTTAGTGGTTTTGTCCGGGCGGCCATGATGCCACGCATATTGGGAATTCGAGCTTCAGCTACCCCTTTCTGGCAGGAAACAACCATTGGAAGATTTACTTCTGCAACTTCTTCACCGCCTTCTATTTCGCGGGTAACCGTTGCCGTTGTACCTGCAAGTTCGAATTTCACCGCCAGGCTGATAAATGGCATATCCAGTAACTCAGCCACCATGCCGCCAATGGAAGAACCGTTATAATCAATGGTTTCTTTTCCGGTAAAAACCAGGTCGTACTGACCCTGGCGGGCAATTTCGGCGATCTGTGCGGCAATGTAATAACTGTCGTGACTGTCTGCATTCACCCTGATGGCTTCATCACCGCCAAGGGCTAATGCTTTACGTATGATGGGTTCGGTATCCGCCGAACCAACGGTTACCAGATGCAGGACCGTGGCAGGGTCTTTTTCCTTTAGCTCCAGGGCCCTTACCAATGCATACCATTCGTCATACGGATTAATGATCCATTGAACACCGTCTGTTGCGAATTTCGTGTTGTTGTCTGTGAAAGCTATTTTTGCCGTAGTATCCGGCGTTTTACTGATACAAACCAATATTTTCATATCCTGTTATTTAAAAGAAACAAAGGTATAATTTCCTAAGGTTGTTTATGCAACTAATTTAGGACACAAATATAATCATGGTTAACAGAAATGTTACTATTTGAGCTGATTAATTTTTGCCCATGGACCGTATAGATAAGTTAAAATTGTTTATTGCTCAAAACCCGCTGGATCATTTCAGTAAGCATGCATTGGCTATGGAGTATGTAAAACTGGGGGATGATCCTGCTGCAAAAGGTTTGCTGGAATCCATACTGGCAGTAGAACCAGGGTATATCGGCTCATATTATCATCTGGGGAAATTATTGGAAAGGATGGGGGAGGATGAAAGAGCAAAAAAAGTGTATGAGTCGGGAATAGAAATTGCCCGTAAACAAGGGGATAATCATGCCAGGGGGGAATTGATGACAGCCCTCGATAATTTGGATTAGTGATATTGCAATCAATAACCGCAAAGAAAAAAGAACACAAAGGCTGGACAATACAAAAACCATAGAAACATTTTTAGATCGCTTCAGGCAATTTGTGGCCACAGAAAAACTATTTTCTGTGGGAGACCATTTATTGCTGGCTGTGAGTGGCGGGCTTGATTCTGTTGTATTAACAGATGTAGTACATAAACTGGGTTATACTTATAGCATAGCACATTGCAATTTCAGTTTAAGGGGAGATGAAAGTAACCGCGATGAAGCATTTGTTAAACAGTTGGCCAGTCATTACCAGGTTCCGTTTTTTGTTAAAACATTTGATACAGCAGGTTATGCCGCTACCAATAAATGTTCCATCCAGGAAGCTGCGAGGCAATTGAGATACAATTGGTTTGAAACGATCATTAAAGAACAGGGGTTATTAAACAGGAGCAGAAAATTTCGTTTACTCACGGCTCATCATCTCGACGATAATATCGAAACACTCCTGATGAACTTTTTCAAAGGAACAGGAATAGCCGGATTGCGTGGAATGTTGCCATTGACAGAAAAAGTTGTGAGGCCTTTATTATTTGCTCGTCGTGCTGATTTGGAAAATTATGCCACTGCCACGGGGTTATCCTGGGTAGAGGATTCTTCCAACCTGGAAGACAAATACAGCAGAAATTATTTCCGTCACCAGGTTATTCCCCTGGTTGAGAAAGTTTATCCGCAGGCTATCCATAACCTTGCTGATAACCTGGAAAGATTCAGGGATATTGAAAAACTGTACCAGCTTTCCATTGATCGTGTAACTAAAAGCCTGATCTTTATAAAAGACAACGAGATACATATTCCGGTTGAAAAACTTCGGTTATCCCCTGCAGTTAAAACCATCATATTTGAGATCATCAGGCCATTTGATTTTTCTGCTCCACAAGCAGATGAAGTGTTAAAACTGCTTGACAGCCAAACCGGTAAATATGTCCTTTCCGGTACACATAGGATCCTGAAAAACAGGAACTGGCTGATCATTTCTCCCATTACAGAAGCAGAAAAATCGCTCTATTTAGTGGAAGATATTCCTTCTGAAATTTTTTTCCCGGCAGGAAGATTGAGTATCCGGGAATCTGCACCAGGTGAAAAAGATATTCAGCAGGCAGGCAATTTGGTTGCATATCTGGATGCATCGGAACTAACATTTCCGCTTATAGTCAGGAAGTGGCGTACAGGGGATTATTTCTATCCGCTAGGAATGCGAAAAAAGAAAAAAATTGCACGTTTCCTGATCGACCTGAAAAAATCAAAAGGTGAAAAGGAAAAAACCTGGGTTGTTGAATCCGGCAAAAGAATTATCTGGATTGTTGGTTTACGCTTAGATGATCGGTTTAAAATATTACCATCATCTTCGGGTATCTGCAGGTTGGAATTGTTTCCCCAAAAATATATTTAGCATATTCATTAAAACACTTGTTCAACGAACCTTTTTACAAGGTCAACGGGAGAGAAGGCCCTTGCCGCAATTATTGTAAATACCACACCAAACATGGCCCCCCAGAAATGGGCATTGTGGCCT
>JAHEEX010000230.1 GCA_024640465.1 Sphingobacteriales bacterium
TCCTTGATTATTTCGTTGCAAAACATGGTGCCGGTTTCCAAACGGAACGGCTGGCAGATATGGCCAGTTTTCGTTTCCGGGGCAAAACCCTAATTTGTATAAAGCCTTCAACGTATATGAACCTGAGCGGAAGGGCTGTCAAATATTGGATGGACAGGGAGAAAATTCCTGTTTCCAATATCCTGGTGATTGTGGATGAACTGGCCATACCGCTTTCAAAACTCAGGCTAAAAGCAAAAGGTGGGCATGCTGGACATAATGGCCTAAAAAGCATAGAAGAATCACTTGGCACAACAGAATATCCACGTTTACGTTTTGGAATAGGAAATGAGTTCCCTAAGGGCATGCAGGTTGATTTTGTGCTGGGGAAATGGACGGCTCCGGAAAAAATAATCGTCGGGAAAAAGATTGAAAAATGTTCAGAAGCCATTGAAAGCTATGTGATTGCAGGTCCTGAGCTAACAATGAATACCCTGAATAATTTGGATTTCGGAACTTGATTTGTTATTTTGTGTGAATATTTTAGCATTCTGTTTTAGACATTTGAACCAATATCCCCGATCAACCAGGAATCTGTTCTCAACACCAATGATAAAAAGCTTAAAGCTTTTTACAATCTTTAAACCTTATTGAACATGAAAATTTTTTGTATAGGCCGTAATTATGTTGCACATGCCAAAGAGTTGGGTAATGATGTGCCTGATGAGCCTGTAATCTTTATGAAACCAAAAAGCGCTTTACTGCAGGCGCATACTCCTTTTTATTATCCGGAATTTTCCAATGAACTGCATTATGAAGCCGAACTCGTTTTGCGCATTTGTAAAAACGGAAAATATATCCAGGAGAAATTTGCCAATAAATATTATAACGGAGTAACAGTAGGAATCGATTTTACCGCCAGGGATATCCAGGATGAACTGAAGTCTAAAGGATTGCCATGGGAAAAAGCAAAAGCATGGGATAATTCAGCAGTAATAGGGAAGTGGATCGACCTTAAACCTGAGATCAATAAGGGCGATATAAATTTCTGCTTATATAAAAATAAAGAACTCGTTCAACAGGGGAACTCCGGGCAAATGCTTTTTAATTTCGATCAGATCATTGCCCATATCTCCAATTATTTTTCTTTAAATATTGGCGACCTTGTTTTTACAGGTACCCCTGCTGGTGTGGGAGAATGCGTGGTAGGTGATGACCTCGAAGGTTTTATCGAGGATGAAAGCATGTTTGAATTATCCATTAAATAAATTTCAGGTTACCAGGTATAAGTTATAAGCATGTCCCATACTTATAACTTATACCTTTGTTTTTATATCGTTTGCCATGTCCACTCCTGAAATTCAGCTCAAAGCTTACAGGTATATGTGCCTTGCCAAAAGCATGGCAGAAATATATGAGCAAAACAGGGCATTATGTAAGTATGTACATTCTACCTCCCGCGGCCATGAAGCCATTCAATTAGCCACTGCATTTCAATTGTTACCACAGGATTATGTAAGCCCTTATTATCGGGATGATAGTCTCTTGCTCGGCCTGGGGTTTACACCATATACGTTAATGTTGCAGCTGCTAGCAAAAGGGGATGATCCTTTTTCCGCCGGCAGGGAATATTATGCCCATCCTAGTTTCAGAGGTCCCGGTGAACCAACAATCATTCACCAAAGCAGTGCTACCGGCATGCAGGCCATTCCAACTACCGGTATCGCACAGGGGTTAAAATTCCTGCAGGAGCACCCGTTAGCTAATGCATCGCCAAAGGAAAACCTTCTTTCTCCAGTTGTAGTTTGTTCTTTAGGAGATGCCAGTATAACCGAGGGAGAAGTAAGTGAAGCATTTCAATTTGCGGCATTAAAAAAACTTCCGATTATTTATCTTGTTCAGGATAATGGCTGGGGTATCAGTGTAACAGCCGAAGAAGCAAGATCAATGGATGCTTATTCATTTGCCGCAGGCTTTACCGGAATGAATCGTGTACGCGTAGACGGGAGCGATTTTGAGGATGCTTATCAATGTATGAAAAATGTTATCGGCGAAGTAAGGTCCGGATCCGGCCCATGGATCGTTCAGGCAAAAGTTCCACTGCTCGGCCATCATACCAGTGGTGTGCGAAAAGAATTTTATAGGGAAGCATCAGAACTGGAAGCTGCTGCAAAAGATGATCCTGTTAAAAAGCTTAAACAAAAGCTATTGGATATAGGCATTTCCCCGGATCATCTTGATCAGGTTGAAAGAAAGGCATTCGAAGAAATTCAATCTGATTTTAATAGAGCTTTATCAGCTCCGGAACCAGATCCAGGCAAAATTTCTGAACATGTATTCAGGGATACCCCGGTAAAAACAGAAGCAGGAAATCGGAACGAAAAAGGAACAGGAAAGATCATGATGGTGGATGCCGCTCTATTCGCCATACGTGAAATCATGGAGGATTTTCCTGAAGCTGTTTTATACGGACAAGATGTAGGAGGTAGGTTGGGTGGCGTATTCAGGGAAGCGGCAACGCTGGCTGATCAGTTTGGTGGCCATCGTGTTTTTAATACGGCTATCCAGGAAGCCTATATTATTGGTTCAACTGCAGGCATGAGTGCTGTTGGTTTGAAGCCTATAGTAGAAATTCAATTTGCCGACTATATATATCCTGGAATCAATCAGTTAGTTACTGAACTATCGAAGTCGTGTTACCTGACTGCCGGAAAATTTCCCGTACAGGTTGTCATACGCGTACCAACAGGTGCTTATGGTGGGGGAGGCCCGTATCATAGCGGGAGTATCGAATCAACACTTCTTACCATAAAGGGAATAAAAATAGTATATCCCTCCAATGCAGCCGATATGAAAGGGCTGATGAAAGCAGCATTTCTGGATCCTAATCCTGTTGTAATGCTGGAACATAAAGGATTATACTGGAGTAAAGTACCCGGAACGGAAGAAGCCAGGCGGCCGGAACCTGCTAAAGATTATATTATTCCATTAGGGAAAGCGACACAAGTGCTAAATGCTGATCCTAAATTGATAGCCGAAGGTCGTTCCTGTTGTATCATTACTTATGGAATGGGGGTATACTGGGCCAAAGCAGCTGAAAATTTCTTTCCCGGACAATTGGAAATTCTCGATCTCAGAACATTGTTTCCACTGGATGAAGCAATGATTTTTGAAACTGTCAAAAGACATGGCAAATGCCTTATTCTGACTGAAGATACCCGGCAAAACTCATTTGCTGAAGCGCTGGCCGGCAGGATATCTCACCAATGTTTCAGGTTCCTGGATGCACCAGTTGAAGTAATCGGTTCGCTCAACCTTCCGGCTGTACCGATGAATATTAATTTGGAACAAGCTATGTTACCAAATTCAATACAGATTAATGCCACAATCCGGAAAATGCTGGAAGATTAATTTTTTTCTGTACTTAGGCGATTTACAGATTAAACTGCCAAAGACATAGCAGCTTCCTTTTCTTCTCCTTCAGCTATTTTATGTAAACCATCCAGATCGAGATATTTAAAATGTTTCGCACGGAATCGGATCAGTTTTTCGCGGGTAAACTGGGCCAGCACTTTGGATACCTGTTCCTTGGTTGTTCCGGCCAGGTCTGCCATCTCCTGCCTGTCTACCTGAATCCTGATACCATTGGCGTGGTTTTTATAATCATATACTTCGCACAATTCCAATAAAACATTGGCCACTTTTTCCCTTACACTATGGTGTGCGATATTGACCAATTTATTTTCTGCCTCTTTAATTTCTTTCAGATAGATTTTTTGTAAAGCCAGCCGCAAAGATTCGCTTTTCCGGAGCAATCCATTAAAAAAGTCCATTTCTATGAAGCAGACACGGCTGTCTTCAACAGCTGAAGCAGCATAGGGTTGTTCATCATTTGCTGAAAGAGAACGATGTCCCATCGGCTGTCCCTGGCCACACAACCGAAGTATAAAGGGTCTTTTATTTTGCCCGGTGAGTTCTTGTTTGATCAAGCCAGATTGAACAAATTGTACACCTTTTACCGGGTCTCCCTGGTTGAAAATGATTTGCCCTTTTTTGTAAAAATACTGGTGTTTGAAAGACTGTACTGATTGTAATAATGCAGGCTCACATTGTTTCATGAGCAGGCAGTTACTGACATTGCAGGTCAGGCAGTTTGGGCTAATTCTTTGCATGAGTTGGTTTATTTAAATTTTACCGGAACCTTATTTATCAAAAAATAGGTTTTCATCAAAATTTCCCTGTTTCCTGATTTCTATGTAAAGGTTTTGATTAATCTTGCCTCAGATAATGATTTTATCCTGTCTGCAGACTGATATTTATCAGTAGTACCGGGAACTATCAGAATTAAAGTAATGGTCTACAAGCAACACCCCCGCCTGGGGGTGTTTGTTTTTTGGCCTAATTTCCCTATTTTTGCCGCCCTGAACGGCGGGGTAGCTTCCCGAATGAATCGGGAGTTAGAGCGTTGGATTCATATCCGCCGCGGCGGACTCGGGTTCAACAGAAGAATTAAATTGTAAAGAGTTTTTTTAATACGGCGGGGTAGCTCAGGTGGTTAGAGCGTTGGATTCATAACCCAAAGGTCTCGGGTTCAACTCCCGATCCCGCTACAAAAGGTTCCAAATGGAACCTTTTTTTATTTTTACAAATTTCTATTTGGGTCCTTTTATAAACGACTTGATTGGAGCATTGGCTTCATATCCGCCGCGGCGGACTGGGGTTCAA
Source organism: Sphingobacteriales bacterium (assembly GCA_024640465.1). Taxonomy (GTDB): domain Bacteria; phylum Bacteroidota; class Bacteroidia; order Chitinophagales; family Chitinophagaceae; genus Pollutibacter. The sequence continues at coordinate 4,705 of JAHEEX010000230.1, forward strand.
CTCCCCATCCCGCTACATAAGGTCTCAAGTGGGCCCTTTCTTGTAATATGTCATATTCTGTTTACGTTTTGTACTCACAGGCATTTCAAAAGTATTACACTGGTTACACAAGTAACCTGGAAATACGTCTTAAATCTCACAATGAATTTGGCAAAGGTTGGACATCCAAGTACCGACCCTGGCTTCTTATATTCACTAAAGAATTTGAAACTAAAACTGAATCGATGAAATTCGAAGCTTGGTTAAAGACAGGTGTCGGTAGGGATTTTATTAAATCGATTAAGATAGATTAACATATAAAGTGAATTCGCTCAGGAATTAGAGCATTGGATTCATATCCGCCGCGGCGGACTCGGGTTCAACTCCCGATCCCGCTACAAACTTTACCGCAAAGCAACAAAGGCACAAAGATTTTCCTTCTTTGTGCCTTTGCGGTTATATATGGTTTTTCTTTTTTTACCAGAATCTTACATAAAGAGCAGCCAGTATCATAAGGGTGGCTACAATCATTACAATAATTTGTGGCTTTAGTTTCAACATGGATTTGTCTGCCACAAATGCTTTGGGATTTACTTTTGGTCCGGCTAAGCTGATAAGTACCATTGCGAGTACAGTGAAGAAGAATGACCAACCCATATTTATCAGGAATGGAATTTCTGTAATCGTTTTTACGACACCATTTTCCATTTTCTGGTATTCAAATGCCGTGTATAACAATGTTTCTTTGCCAAATAAACCCACAGCATAGTTGTTGAAGAAAACGGCCAGTACAAAACCCAGAACAACGCCAACTAATGCTGCTGTTCCTGTTGTCCTTTTCCAGAACATACCTAAAAGAAACATGGCAAATACACCCGGACTGATGAAGCCGGTATATTTTTGAATAAATGTAAATCCGCCTTCACCGCCAATACCTAATGTATCTTTCCAGGTAAAGATCAATGCAACGATCATGGAGGCCACTATGGTTAACCTTCCTGTCCAAACCAATTTTTTTTCATCTGCCTCTTTGTTGATATATTTTTTGAAAATGTCGAGTGTGAAAATGGTTGAAATACTGTTTACTTTTCCTGCCAGTGATGCAACAATAGCAGCTGTAAGTGCAGCAATGGAAAGGCCTTTTAAACCTGAAGGAAGGAAACTGAGGATAGCAGAATATGCACCGTCTTTACTTCCGTTTTCTAATTGAGGCAAATAACCGTTTTTGTATAAAACATATGCAGCAATACCCGGGAGCATAACGATGACCGGCATGAAAAGTTTAATAAAGCCAGCAAACAAAATTCCTGTACGTGCTGTATTTAAATCTGCGCCGAGTGCCCGCTGT
>JAHEEX010000060.1 GCA_024640465.1 Sphingobacteriales bacterium
AAAAAACAGTCCGCATGAATTATACGGTAGAAATAAAAGTGATGCCACTAAAAGAATTACTGGATCCGCAAGGCAAAGCCGTTTTAGGAGGCCTTAGCAATCTTGGTATGAAGTCAATTGATGATGTTCGTATTGGCAAACATATTAACCTCCAGGTTGAAGCCGGTACGCCTGAAGAAGCAAAGATTATTGCGGAAGAAGCAAGCCGGAAACTGTTGGCAAATCCGGTAATGGAGTATTTTGAGATTTCAGTTGTCTGAGATATGGCTGTTAAATGCTGATTAAATAGATCAATAATTTTTGCGTTTGGCAATCTGTTGCAGCATTTCAACAAAATAATTAACTTCCGCATGCTTCATATTATTCCCACACCCATTGGTAACCTGGCGGATTTCACTTTCAGGGCGGTGGAAATTTTAAAAAATGTTGACCTCATTCTGGCAGAAGATACCCGCACTTCTTCGGTTTTGTTAAATCATTACCAGATCCACAAACCTATTACCCCTTTTCATCAGCACAATGAGCATAAAGTTACTGCTCATCTGATTGAACAACTGGAACAGGGCAAGGAAATGGCATTACTAACGGATGCGGGTACCCCGGGAATTTCTGATCCTGCTTTTTTCCTTGTCAGGGCCTGTGTGCAGCAAGGCATTGATTTGGAATGCCTGCCTGGTGCAACAGCATTTGTTCCGGCACTCGTAAACAGTGGACTGCCTATTAACCGTTTTTGTTTTGAGGGTTTTATTCCGCTTAAAAAAGGACGCCATACCTTGCTCACACAACTTTCTACCGAATCCAGGACAATGGTATTTTATGAATCTCCCATGAGATTGGTAAAGACACTGGAGCTCTTTATGCAATATTTTGGTGAAGACCGGCCCTGTTCGGTAAGCAGGGAACTTTCAAAGAAGTTTGAAGAAAATAAAAGGGGGTCACTGAAAGAAGTGCATGATTATTTTCAGGCCAAAGGGGTTAAAGGAGAGATCGTAATAGTTGTGGGAGGGAAGGAGGAGTAGCCAGTCGCCCAAACAGCCAAAAGCAGGAGTCATTAGTCAACAGCCAAAGGCAGGGGAATAAGAAATAAGGAACAAAAAATAAGGAATAAGGAAGGAAATACAAATACATCTTAAACTTATATTATAAAAAGGTATTGTATTCGGCTGTTGACTCCCGACTCCCGACTCCCGACTCCCGACTCCCGACTCCCGACTCCCGACTCCTGACTCCCGACTCCTGACTATTTAATCATGCCAAACAGCAATTTCCATAAGTTCTTTTCGCTTAATATCCGGCACCCAACATTCATCCGCAGCATATCCTACTGGAATTAATAAAAAGGGTTTTTCGTTTTGAGGCCTTTTCAGTAATTCACTTAAGAAATTCATAGGGGATGGAGTATGGGTAAGTGCCACTAGTCCTGCATTATGAATAGCTGACAAAAGGAATCCACAAGCAATACCTGTGCTTTCTTTTACATAATAGTTCTGATGTTTTTTACCGTTCTCCAAAATTTCATAGCTACGGGAAAAAATGATAATAAGGTAAGGGGCTATCTCCAGAAAAGGCTTTTGCCATTCTGTACCAAGTGGCCGCAGGTCTTCCAGCCATTCTTCACTCATTCGATTATCATAACTTTCCTTTTCTTCTTTTTCGGCAGCTTCCCTGATTTGCCTTTTCAAATCGCCACTTGTAACCACACAAAAAGTCCAGGGTTGTTTATGTGCACCACTGGGAGCAGAAGATGCGGTGAGCAGTATATTTTCAATAACCTCACGAGGAAACGGCTTATTGCTAAAATCACGAACCGTCCTGCGCTGTTCCATCCACTCATGATAGTTGTGGCATCGTTGCTTCATTGTTTCCAATGGGTAAGTTTCTTTTTTATACCTGATAAAAGGGTAACCATCGATCATTTTTGTATTTTGCATTTTTATACCCGTTTTTACAGATGAATGTAAATCAGAACCAGATGCAAAAATCAATTTCTTTTCTTCTTTTTTCTTTTTTGATGTCTTCTGCCTTTATACTTCAGGCCCAGCCCGACAGGTGGCAACAAAAAGTAAAGTATAAAATGGACATCAATATGGATGTGCAGTCAAACCGGTTTACAGGCAGGCAATCCCTTGAATACTGGAATAATTCTCCCGACACACTTAAAGTTCTGTATTACCATTTATACTGGAATGCTTTTCAACCCGGAAGTATGATGGATGCAAGAAGCCTTGAACTGGGAAATAAAGTAATCAATGGCCGAAATGATTGGGATGGCCGTGTACGTGACAGGATATCAAAATTAACGCCTGATGAAATTGGTTATCAGAAAGTAATGAACCTAAAAATGAACGGCAGGATACAGAAACTTACACAGTATGAAACCATCCTGAAGGTTACGCTCGACAAGCCGGTTTTACCAAAATCAAAAGTGCTTTTGGAAATGGAATTTGAAGCACAGGTGCCGGTACAAATTCGCAGGAGTGGTCGCGACAATGCAGAGGGCGTTCGGTTTAGTATGTCTCAATGGTATCCAAAGCTTTGTGAATATGATTATGAAGGATGGCATCCAACACCTTATGTTGCCAGGGAATTTTATGGTGTATGGGGAGACTATGAAGTCAATATCAAAATAGACAGGAACTATATTATTGGTGGAACCGGTTATTTGCAAAACCCCCAGGAAATAGGGTATGGATATGAAACTCCGGGTATGGCAGTGAAGCGCCAGGAAGGAAAAACACTGACATGGAAATTCATTGCACCAAATGTGCATGATTTTGTATGGGCAGCTGACCCTGAATATAAGCACCTGACCAGAACCGTTAGAGATGGTATGGTACTTCATGCTTTTTACAAAATCAGCCAGAAAAGTTTAAGTAAGCAATATGCAGAATATTCAGACAGGGTAAAACAACGCATGACAGAGGCTCAGTTTATAAGTGATTATCAAAAAGAATGGGAAACAGTCCTTGACCTTGCAGAAAAAGCTTTACCCTACATTGATAAGACATTCGGTAAGTATCCTTATAAGCAATATTCGTTTATACAGGGCGGAGATGGAGGTATGGAATACCCGATGGCAACACTACTGAAAGGAGCAGGAGAAGGGGTAGTTATTCATGAATGGATGCACAGCTGGTACCAGATGATGCTGGGAACCAATGAATCCCTGTATCCCTGGATGGATGAAGGATTTACATCTTATGCAGAATCAAGGATAAACAATTACCTGGCCGGGGGTAAAGATAAATTCCCTCACAAAGGGGCTTTTGATTCCTATATCTATCTTTCCAAAAGTGATTTCAATGAACCACTAACCACACATGCTGACCAATATAATACCAATATGGCTTATTCAATTAATGCCTATTCGAAAGGGGAAGTTTTTATGGAACAACTTGGCTATATCATTGGGTCGGAGGTTCGGGACCAGGTATTGCTGGAGTATTTCAATAAATGGCGCTTTAAACACCCTAATCCCGCTGATTTTATTCGGGTGGCCGAAAATGTTAGTGGAATTCAATTAGACTGGTACAGGACATTTTTTGTAAATACCAGCAAGACCATAGATTATGGTATCGACAGCCTTTGGGAGGAAAAGGGAAAGACAAAGGTGAGGTTGAAGAATAATGGTACTATGCCAATGCCCATTGATGTTGACATTCAGTTTAAAGATGGAAGCAGGGAACAGGCTTACATACCGCAGTACCTGATGTTCGGTGAAAAGAAAAATGAAGAGCCATCCATAAAAAGAACAGTATGTGAACCCTGGAAATGGACTCATCCATATTATACTTTTGAGATCGACCGGAAACTGACTGACCTGAAAGCCCTTGAAATAGATTCCCGTCAACGCACAGCGGATATGGAAAGGAAAAACAATAAACTTGAGCTGAACTGGTAAAACGACATCTTCTTTTCTTGGATTATTTATATTTTAAATCAGGCCCACAGAGGGCCTCAGAGAAATAAAGGAGAGCCACAGAGAAAATTCCATTTTGAATTTCTCTGTGGCTCTCTGTTTTCTCCGTGAAACTCTGTGGCCTTTTTTAACAGAAAAAGGCAATCTGAATAAACAGGTTGCCTTTTAGTTTGGAGGGGTCTGGGATTGGGACGCCAGGCTGGCTAGCGTCCAAAATATTTATTAACTGCTTCTACGCGATTATTCACATGCAGTTTTTCATAGATATGGTAAACATGTTTTCTGACGGTTTCTTGCGCAATATTCAATTGATTGGCGATTTCTTTATATAATAATCCTTTGGAAAGTAATTGAAGTATTTCTGCTTCCCTGTTGGAAAGTGTATCCAGCGATTGATTATGCACCTGGGGCTTTGGTGCAAAAGCCGCAACAACTTTGCGGGCGATCTGGCTGCTCATTGGCGCGCCACCCTCATAAAGTTCCCTGATCGCTTCGAGCAACCTGGACGGGGTTGTTTTTTTTAGAATATATGCATTGGCTCCGGCTGCTAAGGCTTCAAATATTTTTTCATCTTCTTCATAAACCGTACACATCATGAAAAGCATTTCCGGGAATTTAGGCTTTAGCAGACCCACACATTCAATCCCACTCATTTGGCCAAGATTGATGTCCATTAAAACAACCTGGGGAAGTAGTTTCGGCAGGCCCGTAAGCGCCTCTTCTGCATTCGGAAATGAGCCGAGCATATTAAATCCATCTGACATCATTACGATTTGCTCCAATGCCAGGCGGATGTCTTTATTATCTTCTACAATGCAAACCGATATTTCTTCCATGAACCCGTAATATTAAAATGATGTTTGCAATATTAATAAACACAAAAGAATAAAAGGAGGTATTGATCTTTCAGGCAAACAAACCGTCTTTCGATAATGACAAAATAAAGGTATTTAATATACTTTGTAAAAGCTATTAAGTAATTAAACAGGTACATAGAGTACATATTTCTCATAGAAATAAGGCTCATTGAAAAAACTTTGTATATCGCGAATATGTGGCCTTAAGGTGCTTTCAGCAATTTCTGCAGCAAGGTCACCTCCTTTAAGGCAGATCAGGCCATTTTTAAAAGATTCCATTTTTCTTTCGTTCCTAAGAAGTGGTTTGCTCCAGTTCCAAAGGTCTTTTAATGGTGCAACGGCCCTGCTCACAGCAAAATCAAATTTTTTTGATTTAATGTCTTCTGCACGGCCATGAAACGTTGTAATATTCTTAAGTTCAATGGCATCTGCAACGGCATTGACCACTTTAAGTTTTTTACCGATGGAATCTACCAGGTGAAACTTAACATCAGGAAAAAATATAGCAAGGGGGATACCAGGAAACCCTCCGCCTGTGCCAATATCAATTATCTCAATACCAGGAGGGAATTCGAACCAGGCAGCGATGGCCAGTGAATGTAAAACATGTTTTTCATAGAGCGAATCAATGTCTTTCCTTGAAATAACATTAATCGCTGCATTCCATTCCTGGTATAAGGAATCCAACTGCTCCAATTGATTTAATTGGGTAGGAGTGAAATCGCTAAAATATTTCAGGATTATCTCCAGCTTGTCTTTGGTCTTTTCCATATCGATGGCATGAAAATCAGGTAATAAAAGAACATCCATATATCCAGTAACCAGAACCAGGGCCAAAGACCCTTTTCATCCAGTTTGTCCATACTTTTATAAAAGATGAATCCCTGGACCAAAAGTCGCACAGAAAAAATCCCCAAAGCAATTTTCCAGTCGGAAAACAGAAGGCTTAAAATAAACAGGGGGTAGAAGAGAAAATGAGTGCCGGAATAAAGGCCAAGTAAAAATCGATGGATCGGCTTATAATATTTTCCGGTTGAATAGTGCCTGTACTTCTGTCTAATCCAGTTAGCAAAAGTACGCTGTGGCTTCGATAAAGTAAAAGCATCTTTATCTATGACGATCGCGGTATTCTCTTTTGTTGCTGCCATATTCACAAAAAGGTCATCGTCTCCTCCAGGAATATGATTATGTGAAGCAAAGCCTTTCAGGCGAAAAAAGACCTGTTTTTTATAGGAAAGGTTTCTTCCAACGCCCATATATGGAAGACCTGCAAGTGCATAAGAAAAGTACTGTAAGGCGGAGTGAAAGGTTTCAAAACGTATTAGAATATTCAGTAACCCTTTTTCTTTGATGTAAGCACCGTAGCCCAAAACAATTTCAATACCCTCTGAATAAGCGTCCTGCATTTTTTGAAGCCAGTGTTCGGATGCTGGCACGCAATCAGCATCCGTCAAAAGCAAAACCTCATATTTTGCTGATTTGATTCCCATTGATAATGGGAATTTTTTGCCCGGGATAAGTTTCGCTTCCTGCTTGAGTTCAACAATATTGAGCTGGCGAAATTGTTTGTGCAGTCCTTCCAAAAGGTATTTTGTTTCATCTTGTGAATTATCATTCACAATAACTACTTCATGCGTGCTTCTGTAAGTCTGAACTAAAACACCTGGTAGATTATTAGCTATATTTTCCGCTTCATCACGGGCACAGACAATTATACTAACTGCGTTCTCCCTGGTGAGGTCTTTATCGCGGGGTTGATAAAAAGCCAGCCTCCTGAAAAACCAGAGATAATAAAAAAGCTGGATGCATGCTACAACGGCAAATACAATAAGCAGCAGATCCCACCAGTTAATTAGCATAGCTGCGAATATAGTTCACTCATGCATAACCGCTTCTTAAGGGTTTTCACATATGTGGAAAAAATAAGTCTCCGGATAAAGAGGTACTTAATTTGCGCTACTTTTTCCGGCCTCCAGCCTCTTTTTTACGACCGTCAGTTTCTCCTTATCTTGCGTTTTCTATGCCTGCATTATCTTTTCAATTAGCACATCAGGATTCCGTCAGTAAAGCCAGGGCTGGTATAATCAAAACGGATCATGGAGAAATTCCCACCCCGATTTTTATGCCTGTTGGAACAGTTGGTAGTGTAAAAGCGGTATCACAGCAGCAATTAATGCGTGATGTTGATGCTAAGATCATCCTTGGGAATACCTATCACCTGTATCTCAGGCCTGGTTTGAAAGTGCTTGAAGCTGCAGGTGGGTTACACAAATTCAATCACTGGGATCGCCCGATACTTACAGACAGTGGGGGTTACCAGGTTTTTTCATTAGCCTCCAGCAGGAAGATTACAGAGGAGGGCGTGGTTTTTCAGAGCCATATAGATGGCTCCAAACATCTTTTTACCCCGGAATCGGTAATGGATATCCAGCGTTCCATTGGTGCGGATATCATCATGGCATTTGATGAATGCCCCCCTTATCCAAGTGAGTATGGGTATGTACAGAAATCAATGGAACTGACTCATCGCTGGCTTGACCGTTGCTTTAGCCGTTTTTCAGAAACTGATAACTTATATGGTTATACGCAGAACCTGTTCCCCATTGTGCAGGGTGGAACTTTTGCAGACCTGAGAAAAGCATCATGCGAATATATTGCATCAAAAGAAGCAACAGGCAATGCCATCGGAGGTCTCAGCGTAGGTGAGCCAGTTGAAATGATCTATGAATATTGTGGTTTATGTTGCTCATTGCTACCCGAAACTAAACCACGATACCTGATGGGTGTAGGTACTCCCTGGGATATTCTGGAGTGCATTTCTTTGGGTGTTGATATGTTCGATTGTGTGATGCCAACCCGCAATGGACGCAATGCCATGCTTTTTACTTCAGAAGGCGTGATCAATATCGACAATAAGAAATGGGAGTTTGATTTCTCGCCTATCGACAGCGGCATACCATGTGAAACCAGTCAGTATTATTCCAGGTCTTATCTACGGCACCTCATAAAAGCAAAAGAGATCCTTGGGCTTACCATTGCCAGTATCCATAATTTGGCATTTTATCTCTGGCTTGTTACTGAAGCAAGAAAACATATCCTTGAAGGTGATTTTAATACCTGGAAGATCGAAACAACGGAACGGATAAAGCAAAGATTGTAGCTTTAGGATGTAGTATTAAACAATATTTGTTATTCATTATTTTTTTTGCTGGCCGAATATCCATGCCATTAGTCCGGGTTCTGCAAAAGCATTTTTCCAGCTATCATGGCCAATGCCCGGGTATTCTGTATATTTTACTTTAGCTCCTGTTGATTGCAGTGTTTTCACCATCAGCCTGGAATTTCCTACCGGAACTACAGGGTCAGCATCGCCATGGAATACCCAAACAGGTAATTTCAATGCGTACCTTGATACTTTTTCCGGGCTTCCCCCGCCGCAAATAGGAAAAGCGGCGGCAAAGAGATCGGGCCTGCGCCACAACAATTCAAAAGTTCCAAATCCTCCCATGGATAATCCTCCCAGGTAAACTCTGTGTTTGTCTATTCCTCCGTGTGCCAAAAGTGTATCAATAAACTGAAGGACCAGGTTAGGGGTTTTTTTTATTTGTGCGAGTGTATCGGCTTTAAATCCGCCAAGAGAATCCTTTATATTGGTCCTAAAATTATTTGACCAGGAATCATTCTCCGGGCATTGAGGAAATATCACAATGGCAGGATAACGTGACCGATTAATTGAATCAAGGAAAAAATCTGCCCCCCATATAAGTTGTTTTTCATTATCGTTTCCTCTTTCACCGGATCCGTGCAGAAAAATGATTAGCGGGTATTTCTTTGAGGGTGAAAAATTAAGAGGGGTAAGGATTCTGCATCGAAGTGTGTCTTCTCCCGAAATGAAAAGTTGTTTTTCAAATTGTTCTTTATCCTGTGTTTTACCGAAAAAAGAAAGGAAAAATAAGCTGGCAAGAATTGAATACTTTTTCATAATAGTAAATTACGAATGTTATCATAACCAAGCTTTGATAAAAGTCATAATTTTTTTCAATTTGATTTTCTTGTTCTAAAAAAAGAGACCGAAACATCTGTTCCGGTCTCTTTAAAATAAGTAAACTGAAAAATTACTCACCACAATGATGAGCATCTATCCAGCTGCCAATTTTACCTGCAGCTTCTCCTACTGATTTATTATTATAATTTTTCACATTATCAGCAGTAAGTTTAGGTAAAGTCTTCAGCCAGTTTTCGGCTGTATTTATATCGTTCCATACTGATGCACATTTTCCAACAGATGATCCACTTAATTTAATGGCAGCAACTTGCAGAAATGCTTTCTTAGCATCTGAAATTCCACCACTATTTGAAGATTTCCAAATTGCCTTACCCTCAGCCTGAGTGTATTCATAACCACCAATGGTAACATTTCCCTGCCATGTATAGTTAGGTTTTGAAAAATAATAGCCCTGGCTGAAACTGCATCCCTCAACGCATGGTTCAGGACAACCAATACCAGGGAAGCAAGTAGTACCTGTTCCCATTTCACTGCATGCAGCAAAATAGTAAGCCACGCCATTTTGGTCAATGGGATATTCTTTATCTAAAATTAATCCATATAAGGTCACCTGGCTTCCTATAGTTCCAAGGTTGAATTTCAATAATTTTCTTCCATTGGTTACATCTTTATCACAGGCCGCATAAGTTTTATCTGATTCTATGACAGGGGTAAAATAAGTGTATAACTGTCCCTGGTAAGCCATTTTTGCTGCTTTAATGTTGGAAAGTTTGATACATTCCGGCAACTGGATATTCCAATGTCCCAAATCCCTTACGGTACCATTGCTTCCATCTCCCGGGTTTGGGTTCTTAATGCCCCAGACCCATAACCAGGTACCATCCGGAAGTTGCTCACGAACCATAAGTGAAATCTGGTAAGGGCTCGAACATAATTTTTGTCCTGTAGGCCAGCTTGTATTTGCAATGTCCGGAATACTGAAGTTTGATTTTTGTTGCTGAATCGCAGATGTCTCTACAGATTTTTGACAACTGAATGCTATTATCAATAGCATCAGCGCACTAAAGAAAAATTTTGCTTGTTTCATGGTACTTGTATTAATGATTAAAATAAAAGCTTCAGTTCAGGTTTTTTGGAATGGATCTTTGTTTTTCGAAAAGTCCTGACTGAACTTAATACAGGTATTGGATGGAGTGAAGATTAAAAAGGGTTGTTACAAAAAAAATACTTTTCCCTTGTATTTCAAAGCAAATCGATCTGTCTGTTTAGAATAGTTACCTTATTTTTAAAAAAATTGCCATTTTTATTATTAATTATCAATAATTCTGGCATTTTTTTATATAAATCGTAGAAATTTGATATTTCTTTCCTGTTTATCAATATCTGCCCAATTACAGGAATGGTGCAATGATTAAGTTTTTAACATGTTATTGTTACTCGGAACAAATATCAGCATATCAAATTACAGGTATTCCTTACTGTAGGTGTGTATACTTTTTATATATTTTATAAATAGTGACCTGTTCATATGCCTGGATTGTAGCAACAAAAAAATGTGAAATAATTAGCCAAGTGTTCTTATAAGTTTAATCCGGGGATCTTTTATGCTATTTTTGCCATCGTTTAAAGCCCGCCTTAATGGTTTTATTGATTTTGGGGCAGAAGATATAATATGAAGAAAATCGACTGGTACATATTTAAAAAATTCCTGTCCACATTTGTATTTTCCCTGGTGTTGCTGACGGTAATATCTACCGTTATCGATATGAGCGAGAAAACAGATGATTTTGTGAAATCAGGTTTAAGTTCAAGGGAGATTCTGCTTCAATATTATGCAGGGTTTGTTCCCTTTATTGTATCCATGTTGTTTCCTCTTTTTGTATTTATCTCTGTTATTTTTTTTACCTCCAAAATGGCCAATCGGTCAGAATTCATTGCCATTCTGGCCAGTGGGGTGAGCCTGTCCCGGATTTTGCGTCCTTACCTGGCAGGTGGTATCCTGCTGGGATTATTACTTTGGTATGGAAACAGGTATATCATTCCTAAGGCCAATGAAAAGAGAACACAATTTGAAGCTAAATATATTAAGAGCCCCATTCTACAGGTGGTATCCAGGAGCATTTATATGCGTGTTGACTCTTTCAGTTATTGCGGAATCAGGTATTATGATACAACCAGCAGGGCTGGCGGCAGTTTTTTTTTAGAAACTGTACGTGAACACAAAGTAACCTATAACCTAAGGGCGGATAATATGGCCTGGGATACTGCGAAAAAAGTATGGAGATTATCTGGTGTGCTGGAGCGTACCATAACCGGACTGAAAGAAAATGTGACTTTTTATCCGGAGTTGTATAAAAAATTCCCTTTTACACCTAAAGACCTGCAACGGGATGAGTATATGCAATCAAGATTAACAACACCAGAGTTAACCCGGATGATAGAAATGGAAAAGTTGCGTGGATCTGAAACAGTAAAGGAACTCACGATGGAAAATGCACACCGCAATGCAACCCCGGTGGCAGTGGTTATCCTTACAATGATCGGGGCCATCATAGCCTGCAGGAAAATACGTGGGGGCAGTGGCGTACACCTTGCTTTTGGAATTATTATTTGCGCTGTATTTATCCTGACCGACAGGTTTTCCACAATATTTTCCACCAAGGGTGATCTTAATCCCTATATAGCAGCCTGGATTCCCAATGTGCTTTTTGGCTTCCTGACTATATACTTGTATAAAAAAGCACCGAAGTAGGTCGTTCTCTTCAACTTTGGTGGCAAATCATTTGTTATCCATCTGTTGATTTTCTACCTTTATTGGGTATTAAGCACGCCTAAACGAATTTCAAACCCCTCGATATTTATGGAAGACATTAAAGAAAGGTTTAAATCAAAAGCTGATCTGGTATCTGCAGAAATCAAAGGCATTTTAAAAACACACGGCAATAAAAAAATAGGTGAAGTTACCCTTTCACAAATTTACCAGGGTATGCGGGGCATGACAGGTCTGGTAACAGAAACATCATTACTTGATTCTGCTGAGGGTATACGTTTCCGTGGGTACTCCATTCCGGAACTACAGAAGCAATTACCTAAAGCAAAAGGTGGTGACGAGCCATTGCCAGAAGGTTTATTTTATCTGATGCTGATGGGTGAACTTCCTAAAGCGAGCGATGTTGAACTGGTTACATCAATCTGGCAAAGGAGGTCTCATGTGCCCAATTATGTTTTTGATACAATCGAATCGCTTCCGGTTGGTTCACACCCAATGACACAGTTTGTGATAGGTATCATGGCATTGCAAACTGAAAGCCATTTTGCAAAACAATATGCAGCCGGGATGAATAAGAAGGATTATTGGGATGCAACATTTGATGATACTATGGACCTGATCGCCAGGCTTCCAAGGATTGCCGCATATATTTATCGCCGTAAATATCGCAGTGGTCACCATATACAGCCAAACGGATTATTGGACTGGGCCGGGAACTTTGCACATATGATGGGTTTTGAAGATGAGAGTTTTAAAGAATTGATGCGGCTTTATATGACCATACACGCCGATCATGAAGGTGGCAACGTTTCGGCTCACACAACACACCTTGTAGGTTCTGCTTTGAGCGATCCTTTCCTGAGCTTTGCCGCAGGTATGAACGGTTTGGCTGGCCCATTGCACGGACTGGCTAATCAGGAAGTGATAAAATGGATATATGAAATGAGGGAGGAGCTGGGTGTTGAAGTTCCAACCAAGAAGCAGGTAGAGAACTATGTAAAGAAGACCATCAGTGAAGGAAAAGTTGTTCCTGGATATGGTCATGCAGTTCTTCGTAAAACTGATCCCAGGTTTACCGCACAAATGGAATTTGGTAAAAAACATATGCCCAATGATCCCCTGGTTAAAACCGTTTGGCGTGTATACGAAACCGTTCCCCCGATCCTCGAATCACTCGGAAAGATAAAAAACCCATGGCCAAATGTGGATGCCCATAGCGGAGCTTTACTGGTACACTATGGCATGGTTGAATATGAATTCTACACGGTATTATTTGGAGTAAGCAGAGCTCTTGGTGTTCTTGCCAGCTTGTGCTGGGACAGGGCCCTGGGATTCCCATTGGAAAGGCCAAAATCTGTTACTACTGAGCAAGTGAAACTTTGGATGGAAGGTAAAGATGAGATTTGGGGAGAGTAGTTAGTCTATAGTCGGGAGTCGATAGTCAACAGCCAAGTGCAGTCTTGAGTCTATAGTCAACAGTCAAAGACAATCACTAAAAGATAAATTAAAATAAAAAAAATACAGCCAAATTCATTGTTATGATGAATTTGGCTGTATTTTTTAACAATTGTATTAAAAAAACTGTATTGGCTGTTTCGACTCCCGACTACTCTGCTTTCTGAATTTCAACCAGCCTATCGCTATTGCCACCATTGCTGGTGCATATGTAAACCCTGCCTGCAGGCGAAACACAAACATCTCTCAAACGCCCCCAGGTACTTCTGAAATACTGTTTGCTTCCTGTAATGGTTTGTCCATTGGCACTAAGCTGCAATTGATACAACGTAGCATCTTTCAATGTTACCAACAATAAAGAGTTTTTCCATTGTGGTATCCGGTCTGCATTATAATAATTCAAACCGCAGGTTGCTAATGTGGCATTGCCTGTGGACCAGATTGGAACCTTGACATTATTTGTAGTACAAAAACTAATTTCTCCCGGTTCATTACAAGGGCCATTCACATTTGACCATCCGTAATTTCTTCCTTTTTCAATGATGTTGATTTCGTCTTCAATATTGGGCCCGTGTTCTGAGCTATATAAAATATTGTTAGCCAAAACGAGGCCCTGGGGATTTCTGTGACCTAAAGACCAGAGCGGATTGCCAGGTGTAGGATTATCAGAAGGAATTGAGCCGTCAAGATTAATCCGAAGAATTTTTCCGGCCAGGGAGTTTCGGTTCTGCACAAAAGCAATATCATTTGCATCCCCTGTTGATATATATAATTTGGGTGAGGTTTCATTTGATATCACCAGCCTTGATCCATTATGAATTCCGGCTGCTGGTATATTGTCGAGGATGGTTACCGGATTAGAAATAGCATTATTACTATATGTAAGCCTTACAACCTTTTCCGTATATGTGCCATTTTTATTGTAATTGTATACAACAAAAAACTGACCATTGCTTATAAAGTCGGGATGTTGAACCATGCCCAATAACCCTCCTTCACCCTGGGCAAAAACATCGGGAATAGTATATGAGAATACTGTATTTCCATTTATGGGATCAATTTTACTGATCTTTCCGTTTCTTTCCGTCATCCAGATATGATTGTCTTGCCCCCAAAGGATTTCCCAGGGAAAGTTAAGGCCTGATTTAACAGTCCTAGTATCCTGCGCTGGCCAATCAGGTTCAGTAGGTGGGGGTGGATTTGGACTTTCTTTTTTATCGCAGGATAAGGCAACAATAATTACAGTTATAAAAAGGGAAAAATATTGTAGGGATTTCGGCATACATTGTTTTATACTAAACATACAAATACCCTGCCTTGTTGAATATAAATGACAAAAAAGAAGCCAATTATTCCGTAAAGTTGTGGGTTACAACTGTTGACTAAGTATTGCTATTTTTTATTACTTTGAATGATGGATAGAGAGAAAAAGCAATACCTGGAATTTTATGCCAAAGACAGGAAGGCCTGGCGAAAATGGTTACAAGTCAATCATTTGAGATTGCAGCAGGTTTGGCTGATATTACATAAGAAATCCAGCCCCGAAGGTTCTGTCATCTATGAAGAAGCAGTAGAAGAAGCATTATGTTTTGGTTGGATCGACAGTAAGCCTATGAAGAGGGATGAACATACTTTTTTGCTATTTTTTTCCCGCCGGAAGCCTAAAAGCGTTTGGAGTGCCAGCAATAAAAAAAGACTGGTTAAACTAATTGCTACCGGGCAAATGATGCCTTCTGGATTGGAATCAATTGAAATAGCCAAAGCAAATGGAAGCTGGACTGCCATTGATGATGTAGAGGCGATGGTAATGCCCGTTCCATTAGAGAAAGCATTCAAAAAGAATAAATTGGCCTCAACCAATTTTAATGCATTTCCTTCATCATCAAAAAAAGGTATATACCAATGGATCAGTTCTGCCAAAACCGATGCAACCCGCGATAAGCGCATATTTGAAACAGTTAGCCTGGCGGAAAAAAATATCCGGGCAAATCAATGGACGGGTATAAAAAAATAAGCAAAATAATTCTAATCAATATGAAATCATGGGAGATGTTTGCAATATCCGTTTGCTTTAAATGAGTTGTTTTTATATTCTAACTTGGACAATTTTAGTTGGATCGTTGTATTATTTTTTGCTGAACATAAAATAGACTGATCCAAGTAGCAATATAAAACTCACCATGTATTTCCAGTGAAAGGGTTCTTTCAGATAGAAAATCGCAAAAACGGTAAATATGATCAGGGTAATAACTTCCTGCGTCATTTTTAACTGGAACCCATTCATTCCGTTAATGTAACCGATCCTGTTAGCTGGAACCATCAGGCAATATTCCAGAAAAGCGATTCCCCAGCTGATTAGTATTGCTTTCCACAAGGGCAGCTCTTTGAATCTCAGGTGACGGTACCAGGCAAATGTCATGAATACATTGGAAAGTGTAAGTAATGCTATGGTTTTAAGCATTGAATTAGTTTTAGACCATAAAGAAAAATAATTTTGAGTAAAACTGTAGATTTGATTGACAATCATCTTTGACTGTGGGCTTGATAATAAATGTTAAATGAGAGACAATATGGATAATTCAGCAAGAATAAACAAGGACCTGATCCTGCGGGAAAAACTTGCCATTGAAAGGACAGCCATGGCTATTGACACAACCTTATTATCTTTTATCAGGACATCTTTATATTTTGCCGTGGCCGGATTATCTGTAAACAGTCTGCTTAAAATGGAGCATGGCCTTTGGATTGAAGTTATTTTCTGGTTTTTATCCGGACTGATTCTGATCGCAGGATTGATTACTTATTTTAAGCAGAAAAAGAAATTAAAAGTGAATAAAAAGCATATAGGGAATTATGTGCTGGAATGGGAAGATGACCTTTCGTAAATAAAGTGGCGACATGAAAAAGATATCATTAACTTCCATCATGCCGCCGTATTATGTGCATTATTTTACGCTTCGTTTGTTGTATCAACAGGATTTAAAAGTTTTTCTTCAATCACTTCTTTGAAAACTTTTTTAGGGAAGGCGCCGGGTTGCATCATAGGCAAACCAGTTTGTGGGATAAAAAGAAACGTGGGTATGCTTTGAATGCCAAATACGGCAGATAGCTCCATTTCAACTTCTGTATCCACTTTGTATATAACCAGTCTTTCTTCATATTCCTTTGCCAGCTCTTCCAGCACCGGAGCAACCATTTTGCATGGCCCACACCAGTCGGCATAAAAATCAATAATGGCGGGAACAGTTCCTTTATATTTCCATTCCTGTTCTTTTTCGTAGTCGAAAACTTTTTCTTTAAAATCGGCTGTTGTTAATTTAACTGTATGCATTTTTAGGTTCTTTTGGTATGCAAAGTTCCGGAAAATATCAACTTTTGAATGTGATAAATATTACATTAACCGCAAAGTACCCAAGCCGCTAGGGTTTTTTTACATATGGTGAAACAAACCGGTATTCACCAGATCCCACTTCAACTACCACTTCACTATTATTGCTGGTTAGTATTTTTATGCCCGGGTTGGTTGTCATCAACTTATCCATTTCTTTAATGTCAGATGAAGATTGTGTTGGAATATGAACAGTTGCTTTTGTGTTTGCCGGAACGGTAATGGACATTTCAAGGTTATCATTCACTAATTTCCAGGCACTGGTAACCTTTCCATAGTATGTTTCCAGGCTGGCACTTACATGCGTCAGGTTACCGCCGATATGCGGATTGATAACAATCTTTTTATAACCCGGCCCTTCCATATCAGTATCAAGACCTGCCACTACACGATACATCCAGTCGCCGATGGCGCCGTAGGCATAATGGTTGAAAGAGTTCATGGAAGGCACTTCAAAACTGCCGTCCGGTTTGATGCCATTCCATCTTTCCCAGATAGTTGTGGCGCCCATTTTCACCGGGTATAGCCAGGAAGGATAAGTTTCCTGTAATAATAATTGATAGGCAACATCTGTGTGGCCAAAACGTGATAACACGTGGCAGAGATAAGGTGTACCCAGAAAACCTGTTGTTAAATGATTGCCATATTCTTTGATATTGGCAACCAGGCGGTCAGCAGCCTGAGCCCTTAAACTTTCGGGTAACATATCAAAGTTGAGTGCGAGCACATAAGCTGTTTGTGTATTGGATGTAAGCCTTCCATTGGGGGATACATATTCTTTGAGAAATGCATCTTTAACTTTTGCCAGCAGGGATTCATACCTTTTAACATCTTCGGTTTTGCCAAGCACCCTGGCTGTATTGATCAATAACTGTGTGGAATAACCGTAAAAGCATTGCGCTATGAGATACCGGTCAGTAACAGCTGCCCGACCTGAATTATCATCACCCATGGTATAAAACA
>JAHEEX010000231.1 GCA_024640465.1 Sphingobacteriales bacterium
AGAAGATAAGGCAAAGCCAGCACCTGCGCAGGCATCTCCCGGTATAGCTGATCAGGAAAGTAAAAAAGAAATGGAACCGGTTTCTCCTTCTGTTGCGGCCCGGGAAAAAGTTGTTTTAATGAATGAAACAGAGGCGAATAAGGATTTTCGGGCTGCCAAGCAACGCCCTGGTATAAACGAAAAAATGCCCGGTGTCTATTATTATACAGGCCAGGTAAAAGACAGCGAACACAAACCCCTGCCTTTTGCCAATATCGCCATTAAGCATACACAAAAAACTACTTATTCTGATGCTAAAGGGAATTTCAAAGTAGTATCCGGAGATAGTACACTTGATGTGGATATAAAATCAGTTGGCTATCTCACCCGTACCATTCATCTCAGTAAAGATCAGCCAAGTCAGGAGGTAGTTCTGCTGCCTGCCCGGACTGCAAAAGCCAAAACATTGGCAAAGCCAATTGAACCGGAAGAAACAGACTCCACCGAAACAAAAGTTTCTGCCGAAGACCTGGAAAAACCCAATGCTGAACCAAGGGATGGATTTGCTGCATACCAGTTTTACCTGCTCAATAATGTAAGGATACCTGCAGAAGCAAAAGTTTCCGGTATAAAAGGTTCCGTTGATGTATCATTCCAGGTTAATGACAATGGTCGCTTGTCTGACTTTAAAATTGAAAGGTCCCTTGGCCCTTCTTTTGATAAAGAGGCTATACGTTTGATCAGGGAAGGCCCGCCATGGGTTTTGTACAATAGCGAGACCGGCATCCGGACGAAAATAACAGTAACATTTTAATATTTTCAGGCTTAGGGTTCATTAAACAGAAACCTTACCTTCGCACAAATTTCATATTATGAAAAAATTCGTTTTATTATCATTTTTATCCGGAGCAATGTATTTTTCTGAGGCACAGCCGCTTAAGATGCCTTCTCCTTCAACAACCCAAAGCATCAAACAAGAATTCGCACTAACCAGTGTTGAACTCTCCTATTCCCGCCCAAATATGAAGGGCCGGAAAATATTTGGCGACCTGGTTCCGTATAACGCAGTTTGGCGTACCGGTGCAAACAGTGCTACAACCATCAGTTTCGCAGATGAAGTGATCATTGGTGATAAGAAAGTTCCTGCCGGCAAATACGGTTTGCTTACTATCCCTGGTG
The DNA here is from genome assembly GCA_024640465.1 of Sphingobacteriales bacterium. Classification (GTDB taxonomy): domain Bacteria; phylum Bacteroidota; class Bacteroidia; order Chitinophagales; family Chitinophagaceae; genus Pollutibacter. The sequence continues at coordinate 1,159 of JAHEEX010000231.1, forward strand.
CAAGTGAGTGGACAATCATAATTACCAAACAACTCGATGTTACCAGCCCTGCAGCCTATAAAGCTGATCAGGATGTTGTACGTGTTAAGGCGGCTGTTGCAGCTTTGCCTTTCAGCATGGAAACATTTACCATGACTTTTGATAACGTCAGGTCAGGTAGCATGGATCTTTGGATTGGATGGGAAAAGACTTCTGTTGTACTTCCAATCAAAATGGAAGTTGAAGCCAAAGTAATGGCTCAGATTGATGATGCCATGAATAAGGACAATAAACCTTACTACCAGTCTGCCATGTATTATATGGAAACCGGTAAAGACCTGAATAAAGCAAATATGTGGTTTGACAAAGCCATTGAGCAAAACCCAACTGCTTTCTGGATCTATTACAACAAGGCAAACTGCCTGGCTAAAATGGGCAAGAAGTCTGAAGCCATTGCCACTTCAAACAAATCAATCGAACTGGCCACTGCCGCTAAGAACGATGATTATGTTGCATTGAATAAGAAATTACAGGCTTCCCTGAAATAAGGATCACAACTTCGTACAAAAGGCTGTCTGAAAAGACAGCTTTTTTTTTGCTCTTTTTTCCCTTAATACTTCCGCTTCCTGAATTGTATTTAAGACTTCCTTATTCCTCATTTCTTATTCCTTATTTCTTATTCCCCGGGGTTAAGTAATTTGCAAACATTAATATTGTCTATGAGTAATACGATCAAGTGTCCCAATTGCGGCCACCAGTTTCCGATGGAGCAGGCAGTTTCCGAAGAATACCGTAAAGAATTGCGCGACAAAATGCTGGAATTCAAAAAGAGCAAGGAAGAAGAAATGGCTAAAAAAGAACAGGAGTTCCAGCTTCAATTGCAAAAAAAGGAACTCGATTTTAATAACCAGTTGCAGAAGGAAAAGAATCTATGGCAACAGCAGATAGAAGAACAATTGCGTAAAAGGATTGCCGGGGACTTCGAGAACCAACTATCACTGCTTCAGCAAAACAATAAGGAACAGGAAGAAAGACTCAGATTGGCCAGGGAAAAAGAATTCGCTTTCCTGCAAAAAGAGCAATTTCTCAAAACCCGGGAACAGGAGCTCGAATTAGACGTACAGAGAAAGATCCAGGAAGAACGGGTACGTATGACTGAAGAAATTAAAAAACTGGAGGACCAAAAGAACCAGGCCCGCGAGACAGAGCACCAGATGCGCATCAGGGAATATGAAAAACAGCTGGATGACCAGAAAAAACTGGTAGAAGAAATGCGCCGCCGGGCAGAACAGGGCTCCATGCAATTACAGGGTGAAGTACAGGAACTGGCCCTTGAAGAAATGCTCCGCCAGCAATTCCCTTTTGATAAAATAGAGGAAGTGGGAAAAGGAGTAAAAGGGGCAGATTGCATACAGATCATTCGTAATGGATTTGGTGTTGAATGTGGCAAGATCATTTTTGAAAGTAAAAGAACAAAAGACTTTTCAAAAGACTGGATACAGAAATTGAAGACCGATATGCGCAGCCAGGGTGCTGATATGGCTGTGCTGGTCACCAATGTCATGCCCAGGGATATGGAACAGTTTGGTGAAAAAGAAGGTGTATGGATATGCAGTTTCAGTGAAGTTAAGGCACTGGTTCATGTACTCCGGGACAGTGTACTCAAGGTTTTCGGGGTTATAAAATCCCAGGAAAACAAAGGCGAAAAAATGCAGTTCCTCTACAGCTACCTCACCAGTAATGAGTTCAGCGAGCAATGGAAAGCCATCCGGGAAGGCTTCCTGTCTATGAAACATTCCATAGACAAAGAAAGGGATGCCATGGAAAAGATCTGGAAATCAAGGGAAAAACAGCTTGAAAAAGTGCTCCTGAATGCCACACATATTAAAGGTTCCATAGAAGGAATTGCCGGCCAGGACAGTATCAATTTTAACCTCCTCGAGGAGGGTAACCAGGATACTTAAACCGGTTTTCAGGCGTTATAGTCAGGATAATATCCTGTCTTACCCTGATGGAAATAATAATTACAGCCATAATCCTATGCCTGCTCATCACTTGGGTTATACGCATTAAAAAGCGTACAAAGTATTCATATACAGAGGATTCAAGCAATGAACTTCAATATAATAAAGAAGTTCCAAGCCTAACAAGTCCATTGGTTTATTATGGCGAAAACCTGGATTTCCAGGATGAACTCCTACGGAAAGTCCTTGTTAAACATTTCCCCTATTTCACCCAGCTGCTTCCACCAGATCAGGATAAATTCATCATAAGACTCAAGAAGTTCATCAAAACAAAATGCTTTATTATCCATGATATAAAGGGCTACCGGGAAATGCCCATCCTGATCAGCGCTTCCGCTATTCAAATAACCTTTGGCTTATCTAAGTTTTTGCTTCCCCATTTTGGCGTGATCCAGATTTATCCACAGGAATTTATAGCCCTTGAACCTATGAGGGTACTCATTGGCAATGTGAGCGGCAACACCATCAACATCGCCTGGAAACAATTCCTGGAAGGCTATAGAAATGGCTTCGATAATAATAATGTCGGACTTCACGAAATGGCACATGCACTCTATTACCAAAACTTTGAAACAGAAGAGCACATTGACAAAAGCTTTAAAGACTCTTTTGATCTGTTCACGGCTTTTGGCGACCAGATCTATATGCGTGAAAAACAGCGCACGATCGGGCTTTATTCTGATTATGCCATGAAGAATTTCCAGGAATTCTGGGCAGAAAGCATAGAATTGTTTTTCGAAAACCCGGGACGACTTAATTCCCATTATCCCGAGTTATATAATATCATTTGCGACCTGCTTTGTCAGGACCCACTTCGCTATCCTTACCACAATTACCCGGTGTAATTTTCCACAACCCAACTCAGGCAAAGGTTTCCGAAGGTTTTATAATGGATCGGAAAAGAAAAGGGATTTGTTGATTTACAGAAATTGCCCGGAATGGACCCGATAGATGAAAATTCAAAAGGCATCAACCTGATGTGTTCGCTAAAATCAACCTGCCCTGATCCATACCATTTAAATACCGATTCCTTGGCGCTCCATAAAAGTGTTGGTAACAGATAGCCAGATAATGGGTCATTATTATTGAATGACTTTGGCATACCAGGCTGAACATGTAACCAGGACAATTCTGACGGGTGTAAAAATTTATGCAAAACCCGGTTAATTTTAGGAGTGGCTAACTCTACATCAACGCCTACCCTGTAAGTACTGCTCACCAATGCTGCCGCAGTATCGCCGCAATGGGATATTGAAAAGTGAAAAGCTTCATTTTCCAGGTATGGCTTCCGTGTATCCGCGATCCTGATCAGCTCATAGGGGAATTCAGGAAATAAAAATTGAAGCAAATAACGGCCTGCCAGGTGCTGTAATCGCTTATGCGGATGCGTAATTTCCCTGCTTAATGGAACTTTTTCCAGGAAGAATGACTCATCTTCCGTAATCTGCCAAACGCCAAGCCTGGTAGTTTCGTTGATATCTTGTTGATAAAACAGGGGCATAATTGAAGGTGCGAAATGCGAATTTCGAGCTTTGAAATTAATAAACAGAAAAGGAAGCAAAGTATGATTTTATCCGATAAGCGAATACTGGAAGAAATGGACAAAGGAACGATTAAGATCGAACCGTACGATCGGGAATGCCTCGGAAGTAATTCGTATGATGTTCATCTGGGAAAGCACCTTGCCACCTACCGTGACCATATACTGGACGCCAAAAAACATAATGAAATTGAGCATTTTGAAATTCCGGAAGAAGGCTTCGTACTCTATCCCCACGTTTTTTACCTTGGCGTAACAGCAGAGTATACAGAAACACACGAGCATGTACCTTTTCTGGAAGGGAAGTCGTCTACCGGTCGCCTGGGCATCGACATTCACGCAACAGCCGGCAAAGGAGATGTTGGTTTTTGTGGCAACTGGACCCTGGAGATCTCCGTGAAACAACCGGTTAAAGTCTATGCAGGCATGCCAATTGGCCAGTTGATCTATTTCCCGGTTGACGGAGAAATTGAAATTAAATACAACAAAAAGAAGAATGCCAAGTATAGCGGTCAGATCAACAAGCCGGTGGAAAGTATGATGTGGAAAAACAAGTTTTAGAAATCGAAAAGCCAAAATCGAAAATCGAAACTGAAAGGCAGAATACAATAACTGCCATGAAAAAAAGGCTTGATATACCTAAACTTAAATTTCACCAAACTTATCATAATAAGCTAATAACCATAGCACTACCTTGCTATAGGTTTTTTCACCATCCGGCTGTTGGTTCATCCTTAAATACCTGTCATAGAAGATACTGATCAATTTATCCAGGGGATTTTCATACTTAATTCTAAACGCCCTCAATTCAGCAAGGTCGCGTTGAACTGCAGGAGAAAGCAATTTCAGGTTGCGCCTTGCCGCCATGGAATCCGTTCCATAAAGTGCAGCATTGGCATAGAGGAACATATCAAAGTAAGCTGAATATAGAAAAGCAGTATCTGCTGATGACCGCGCAGCGAGGAATCCCACGAAATTAGCCTCGTTTTCTTTGGCGTAACCCAATTGATGGGCAATTTCATGACTGGAAACAAAATGATGCAAAAATCCAGGTACTGCATTATTGATCTGGGCTTCAGCCGTGAATGGATTATAATAGCCTGTATACCCCATGTAGTTTCCTAAAACACCAAAAAGTGATGTTTTTACAGATCGGGGGCGATAATTCAGGAAAGGATATGTTTCACCCAGCTTTTGATAATTTTTTATTGAACCGGAAAAGACTTTTTCAGCTGCCGGTCTTTTTTTAAGCCCTGCTGCAGACGAAAAGGAATTTGCCTTAATTAACA
>JAHEEX010000232.1 GCA_024640465.1 Sphingobacteriales bacterium
CACCTGGAGGGGTTTTAGTATCTGCACTAATTCCATATTTTTTAAGTGCAAGGCTGTTCATCACCGCACCATGCATTGATACGTGATCGATTCTTACAGGATTATCAGGGAAGGCCTTATCTAAATCGTCTCTATTTAATAGGACCCCATTGGGCATCACATTTTCATCGTACCCATACCCCATAATCATTTCGCCTTTTGGAATTTTTCTTTCTTCGGCATATCTTTTAAGTTCGGCAATAATGCTTGGAACATCTTTGGCCGGCCCTGATGGCGGAGCATACAATTTACACTGATTTGCAACCAGCAAGGAATTGATATAATGACTATGTGCATCCATGAAGCCCGGCAGCATAGTTTTACCCTGCAGATCAACCATGGTATGGTCATCTCCGGCTGCCTTCATGGCTTCATCTTTAGAACCAACAAATGCAATTTTGCCATCTTTCACTACAATTGCTTCGGCATAATTGGGGGAATCGCCGTCCATGGTGATAATGTCTCCGCCGTAATACATCACTGCTTTGCTGGCAGTTACAACAGAAGTGCCTTCACTTTCCTTCGCATCCTTTGACTTATTTTCGGAAGCATTATTACAACTTAAAATCAATGCTGTTAAAGCTGCAAAAACTAAAAAGCGCTTTTTCATTTTTTTTAATTTAATGTGGACAGTCAATTTATGATATTTATTTACGCGTATATATGTTTTTTCCCTCTTTTATGGTCTGCATCACCTGAATATCTTTCAACGTCATGGGATCAACCTTCAATGGATTCTTATCCAGGATAACCATATCAGCCAGTTTACCAGGGGCAAATGTTCCTTTGGTCTTTTCTTCAAAATGCTGCCAGGCCCCCCATTTGGTAATCGAAGACAAAGCTTCGTAGGGGGTCAGTCGCTCTTCGGGACCTAATACGGTTCCACTTCTGGTTACCCTATTGACAGTGGTATACATGATCATCATAAGGTTGGGGAATGCAACCGGTGCATCAGTATGACTGGTTACATGCAAGCCTTTATTTAGCGCAGATTTGATAGGGCTGATGTGAGCCGCTTCAGTAGGGCCGATGATTTTTTTATACCAGTCCCCCCAATAAAATGTATGCATGGGAAACAGGGATGCCACCATATCGTATTTTTTCAGGCTATCGAGCTGGTTCATGCGTATCAACTGTCCATGTACCAGCGTTGTGCGGCGATCGGTATTCCCATATTGTGCTGCAGCAGGTCCCATCGCCCTAAAGAGCTGATCAGCTGCCGCATCTCCGTTACAGTGTGCCAGCAATTGCCAGTTATTGGCAAAGGCGGTATCTACAATTTGTTGCACAACTTTGTCATCGGGTAATGCCGGATATCCTTTATATCCTTTTTTCTGTCCATCGGGTGGAAGCAGGTAAGGCATGGTGCGCCACGCTGTACGACCTTGTGGAGAACCATCCAATGTCAGTTTAACGCCGGCAACCCTATAGTGATTTATATATTCCCTGCCATACCATTTACTTCTAATATATTGAGGAAACAAATAATCAACATAAGAATTCACATCTAAATAAAATTTGCCTCTTTCTGCATAGCTCGCCATTTGTTCGTGGTTGGTCATGGCACGACCTTCCTGGGCTGTAGTGTACCCATAACTGGCTGCCATCTCCTGGGCTTTATCCAAATAATAATCTGCCAAAGCTGGATCTGTCGGACTGATTACTTTCAGCATATTGGGTATGGATGCCAGCTCTTCCATCACCCCATTGGGTTCTTTAGAGCCCTTCATGCGCCGAATAACACCACCCGATGGATCTTTAGAGGCAGCGGTAATCCCCAGCATTTCAAGCGCTTTCGTATTCAAACCACTGAAATGTCCACTGATATGGATAGCCATTACTGGAATATCCTTGGAAACCTTATCCAGGTCTTCCCTTGTAGGATGTCGGTTTTCTTTCAGCACCGCATCATCATAACCCATGCCAAAAATCCAGCCCTGGGTTTTGTCCGTGCCGTTTTTGGCATACCAGTCCTTCATGGCTTGTACCAATTCGTCAATGCTATTACATTTACCATCAGGGCTCGCCAAAAGGTTAGCACCTACTGCCTGGCCGCCAAAACCGTGGAAATGGGCATGCCCATCCACAAAGCCAGGTACCAGGGTTTGCCCTTTCAAATCCACCATTGCGTGATCATCTCCTGCCGCTTTCATGGCTTCATTTTTAGAACCTACAAAGGCAATTTTCCCGTCTTTCACCACAACTGCCTCTGCATAGTTGGGGGAATCGCCTTCCATAGTGATGATGTCTCCGCCATAATACATGGTGGCTTGGGTTGATGCATTTCCAGAAGATACCGATGCAGAATCGCTTACCCCTTTATTTCCACCGCTTCCGCAACTCCATAAGCTGGCAAGCAGTAATCCCAATGGAAGAATTTTTCTCATCATAATGTTCAGATTGATTTGCGTTAAAAATTTTAAATACTTATTGTCGATGTTTTTTTGCACCTGATTGTATAATTCGGATTATAACAATAAACCTGAATTCCAGATTTCCATCATATTACATATTTATTATATATAAATCGATCAAATTTATTTTCCTTTCAAATTCTTTGAAACTTAAGAAAATGCGAGGTTTTTAAGTTAGCAATGGCTAACAAATAAAAAAAGTAAAGGAAACATGGTTAAAAAAATGCAAAGAGAACTAAAATGGAGTATTCAATGGTACATGGATGTTCAAATCTATATGATTACTGAAATATCTAAGCCTTGTACCTTAAGTAATATTGTATCAGAAAATTCAAATGACACAATTTAAATAGACGAAAAACAGTTTTTCTGCCCTTTTCCGGTTAACGACAATCGTTTTATGCAGAGACAAACGAATTAAATCCTATTTGAAGATTTGAATGTATTCTGAAGGCGTTTTACCCTTGAACTTTTTAAAAGCACGGGAAAAAGTACTTCTACTTTGAAATCCTGATTCGTTGGCAAGTGCTTCAAGGGTCTTTTCCTGGTATTCCTTTAAATTTAACTTCTGAACCAAAAAATCGATTCGTTTCTGGTTCACATAGTCATTAAAGGTCTGGTTACATCTTTTCTTGAAATAAGCGGAAAGTTTATACGATAAAAAACCACTGGCCATGGCCAGCTCGGAAATCTTAAAATTGGGATCCAGGTAAAGTTTTTTCTCAAGCATAACTTTATCAATAGCTTCCCCGATCTCGTTTAGGGTACTTTCATCAAGATTTTCAATATAAGCTGGAAACAAATTATCTCGTTGATCATTGATTACTAAGTTGTTAGAATCCATTTCTAAGCCTTGTAAGTTAGAATCATCATTTTTTTGTTCATACAAATCAACCGGAATTCCATAAAGTAACTTTGGGTTCATAAGCAGGAAGGAACCCTGAATCAGAGAACAAACAAGGCCGAAAAAATTAGTAACCGACACCATTATGTCTATATTCCCCAATAACAATGTGATAATTGCCGGCATAAAAATCAAAGGTTCAGAGAGTTGAAGCACCATTAACCATTTCCTTTGGACTAAAAAGTCTTTTCCTGTCTCAACTGAAGCAAGTCGTACAGCCTTTAAAAGTATAACCCCCTGTGCAAACCAATATCCCAACATCACTATATAACGGATGAGATTATGGCTTCCGGCAGGCATAAACCAACCTTCTCCATATTTGGCTTTAATACCAAAACCATTCAGCGAGTGCAAAATATTTATTTTCTCCTGGCCTGATAACAGGAAAAAGGGCATATAATCAATGATATATAACAAGGATGGAAGTAAATGAATCAGGTCCTTCCAGGAGATTTTGCCAGGAAATAAAGTTTCACGAACATAAAGCCATGAAAAAGGCATAACAAGAAGGAAAAAAATATTGGCTAGCCTAAATAAATGAGGCATTTGATCGATGAGCGGAGATAGAACAACATATGTAATAGATGCTGAGAGAAAAAAAGACCAAAAGTAACCGGAAAGAAAAATCCCTGCAAAGTGGTTATTACTTTTATGTCGGAAACTAACTATAATGCTTAATATTAATAAAACAGTAGATGAAATCAGGTAAAGAATATACTGGTTGGTTTCTTGCATGAAAAAAAATAGTTAATACAAATATAGGTACTTGAATATTTTAAGCATTATCAGGGTATGAATCATTGTAAACTTTTTATCGATCAGGTTTAATAATTACCTTCGCAACCGTTATGGCAGAAGCAAAAACAGTGGCATTTCATACCCTGGGCTGTAAGCTCAATTTCTCCGAAACTTCGGCCATTTCCCGTTTGTTGGAAGCAGAGGGATTTGAGAAAAAAAACTTTGACGGCCAGGCAGATGTGTATGTTATCAATACCTGCTCCGTTACAGATAATGCTGACAAAGAATGTCGCCAGCTCGTTCGCCGGATTCAGCGCAAATCTCCTGATTCAACTGTTGTAATCACTGGCTGTTATGCCCAGTTAAAACCACAGGAAATTGCCTCAATTCCAGGTGTGGACCTGGTACTGGGTGCCGCTGAAAAATTCAATATCGCCTCACATTTGCGCACTTATACACGTGGTGATTCAGCCAAAATCTGCAGTTGCGATATCGAAGAAGTAAAAAGTTTCAACGCATCCTATTCGGTAGCCGACCGTACCCGTACATTCCTAAAAGTACAGGATGGTTGTGATTATACCTGTTCTTTCTGTACCATACCAATGGCAAGAGGTAAAAGTCGCAGTGACAGCATTGCTAGCGTTTTGGCACAAGCGAAAATGCTGGCAGAAAAAGGGGTTAAGGAAATCGTGTTAACCGGAGTTAACCTGGGCGACTTTGGCAAAAGCGAACCGGTTGACCAAAGCGCAAGCGAAAACTTTTACCAACTCTGTGTTGAACTCGATAAAGTGGAGGGAATTGAGCGATACAGGATTTCATCCATCGAACCCAATCTGCTTACTCCGGAGATTATCAACATGGTGGCCAATAGTAAGCGCTTCATGCCCCATTTTCATATCCCGCTGCAAAGTGGGTGCAATAGAATACTTGGATTGATGCGCAGGCGCTACCTGCGGGAGCTTTATGCAGACAGGGTGCAAATGATTAAAGCTGTAATGCCGCATTGTGCTATCGGGGTTGATGTAATTGTGGGATTCCCATCTGAAACCGAATCAGATTTTAAAGAAACATTCGATTTCATACATAGCCTGGATGTTTCTTACCTCCATGTTTTTACCTATTCAGAAAGGGATAATACAAAAGCACTGGAGATTAAACCTGTGGTTCCAATTTCAGTCAGACAGGAAAGGAATAAAACACTTCGTAACCTGTCATTTATGAAACTGCAACATTTTACGGCCCAGCATAATGGCCAGAAAAGGAAAGTTTTGTTTGAGCATCAGGACAAACACGGAATGATGGAAGGTTATACGGATAACTATATCCGAATTTTAACTCCTTTTCGTCCAGAATGGGTAAACCAGTTGGTTGACTGGAATCTCTAAAAAACTTTTAACTTTTTGTATCCGCAACCCTTTTTTCAGAATTTTCGTTTATATTTAATAAGAAACGCACCATTATGAAGAAATTCCAGGTGAGTATACAGTTCGAAATGAATGAAGATTTCATGAGCGCCATTCCTGAACACCGCGCTTATGTAAATAAACTGATTGAAGACGGCATCATTGATCATTATGTTGTAACGATGGAGTCTCAAAAAGCCTGGATCACTTTCACGGCTGAATCAAAACAGCAGGTAGAAGAGTACCTGATCAAAACACCGATTTATAAATACTGGATATACGAGATCGAGGAATTGTTTGTAGTAGACGGACACCAGTACAGGCTTCCTGCATTGCAGTTTAATTAATAGAATCAACATACTTTAAACCGAAAGGCACAAAGAACCATCATTGGTAATTTGTGCCTTTTACGTTAAAAAATAATTTATAAGTGACAATTATCATAATTTAATCCTGTTCTCTACCGTACCTTGAGGGTCCT